>NZ_JBIWAL010000024.1:0-88482 GCF_044760045.1 Pseudomonas sp. NPDC098747
TTCACCAGTTGATGGGCGGTCTGCGTTCCTCGTTGGGCTACTCCGGCAGCGCCGACATCGAAGAAATGCGCACCAAGCCTGAGTTCGTGCGGATCACCGGCGCCGGCATGGCCGAATCCCACGTTCACGACGTGCAGATCACCAAAGAAGCGCCAAACTACCGCGTAGGTTGAGCCTTCAAGCAAATCGTTAAGCAACCGGGGCTGTGTTATTCAGCCCCGAGTTGTTTCTGAATCACGACTGTTTCTGAATTACTTAGACGAGACTGAATCATGGCCCTCGACATTCACGCTCACCGCATCCTGATCCTCGACTTCGGTTCGCAATACACCCAACTGATCGCCCGCCGCGTGCGCGAGATCGGTGTTTACTGCGAACTGCACCCGTTCGACATGGACGAAGATGCGATCCGCGAATTCGCGCCTAAAGGCGTCATTCTCGCTGGCGGCCCAGAGTCCGTGCACGAAGCCAACAGCCCACGCTGCCCGCAGGCCGTGTTTGACCTCGGCGTGCCGGTCTTCGGTATCTGCTACGGCATGCAGACCATGGCCGAGCAATTGGGCGGCAAGGTTGAAGGTTCCGAGCTGCGTGAGTTCGGTTACGCCCGCGTTGACGTGGTCGGCAAAAGCCGTCTGCTCGACGGCATCGAAGACCACATCGACGCCGACGGCCTGTTCGGCCTCGACGTGTGGATGAGCCACGGTGACAAGGTCACCAAGATGCCGGAAGACTTCCACATCCTGGCCAGCACCCCAAGCTGCCCGATCGCCGGCATGTTCAACGACGAGCGTGGCTACTACGGCGTGCAGTTCCACCCGGAAGTGACCCACACCAAACAGGGCGGTCGCATCCTGTCGCGCTTCATCCTCGACATCTGCGGCTGTGAAGCCCTGTGGACGCCGTCGAAGATCGCTGAAGACGCCATCGCCAACATCCGCGCACAGGTCGGCACCGACAACGTGTTGCTGGGGCTGTCCGGCGGCGTTGACTCCTCGGTGGTTGCAGCGCTGCTGCACAAAGCCATCGGCGATCAGCTGACCTGCGTCTTTGTCGACAACGGCCTGCTGCGTCTGCACGAAGGTGAGCAGGTGATGGCCATGTTCGCCGAGAACATGGGCGTCAAAGTGATCCGCGCCAACGCTGAAGAGCAGTTCCTGAACAATCTGGCTGGCGAAAGCGATCCAGAGAAGAAGCGCAAGATCATCGGTCGCACCTTCATCGACGTATTCGATGCCCAGTCCAACAGCCTGGACAACATCAAGTACCTCGCTCAGGGCACCATCTACCCGGACGTGATCGAGTCGGCTGGCGCCAAAAGCGGCAAGGCTCACGTGATCAAGTCGCACCACAACGTGGGCGGTTTGCCGGAAGAGATGAACCTGAAACTGGTCGAGCCACTGCGCGAACTGTTCAAGGACGAAGTCCGTCGTCTGGGCCTGGAGCTGGGCCTGCCGTACGACATGGTCTACCGTCACCCGTTCCCGGGCCCGGGCCTGGGCGTGCGCATCCTCGGTGAAGTGAAGAAGGAATACGCCGACTTGCTGCGTCGTGCCGACCACATCTTCATCGAAGAACTGCGCAAGGCCGACTGGTACCACAAGGTCAGCCAGGCGTTCGTAGTGTTCCAGCCAGTGAAATCGGTTGGCGTGGTTGGCGATGGCCGTCGTTACGCCTGGGTCGTTGCCCTGCGTGCCGTGGAAACCATCGACTTCATGACCGCGCGTTGGGCTCACCTGCCTTACGAACTGCTGGAAACCGTATCCGGCCGCATCATCAATGAAATCGAAGGCATTTCGCGCGTCACCTACGACGTGTCGAGCAAGCCGCCGGCAACGATTGAGTGGGAGTGATCCCGCTGCGCTTCAATGCTTGCATTGAGTGACTGAAAACCCCTGGCCCAGGCCAGGGGTTTTTCGTTTCTGGCGCAGGTGTTTGCCCAGTGATTGCTCCAGTTAGCCTGGAAATGGTCTAGAGGTCAGCGTCGCGCCACGTCGGAGAAGTAGAACTTGTCGAGGGTGTGCCGCGATTCGGTGTACTCGAACTGCCGGCCATCCTGCAGGAACGTCTGGTTGCTGACGACGATCACATGGCTCTGGCCGTCGAGGTCCAGGTGCAATTGGTCATCCTTGCTGCGCGGTACCGCTTCGATGGTGCGTTGAGCGTAGGCGATCTGTAGCTGCAAGGTCTGTTCGATATAGGCGTAGATCGACTTCTCGGCGATATCGAGGGACAGGCCGGGAATCACCTCGGTGACGAAATGGTTGATGTCGAGGATCACCCGTTTACCGTCGATCCGCCGCACCCGCATGACTCGCGTGATTGGCGTGCCGGGCTCGGCTTTGATGTGCTCGAGCAGCCCACCTTCGAGCGGTATCTGGGTCAGTTCGACCACCTCGGTACTGACGTCGTTACCCAATCGCGGATAGGTTTCCTGGAAACTGACGATGCCGCCGAGCTGAAACTCGATCGGATGGGTCGACAGTACAAACGTGCCTTTGCCATGGACTTTCTGGGCAAAACCGCGCTCCTGAAGCTGTTCGATGGCCTTGCGCACCGTGCCGCGACTGGCCTGATAGCTGTCCATCAGCTCGGTTTCGGAAGGCAAACGGGCGCCGCGTTCCAGGCGTTCAGTCGTGATGCTGGCCAGCAGATCGCTATAGATCTGGTTGTATTTACTCATGGTTAGGCTCTGTGCCGGCTCTGCTCAAAGCTTCGAACCTTAAGGGCAGGGTAGGGCTTTGTCCATGTGGAGGATGGAAATGGCCGGAAAACAGGGTAGGAAAATTCGTCCAGGATCTGACGGGAACATGCAAAAACAAACTCGTCTGTACGAGTTGTTGCAATAACTCGTACAGACGAGTACTTTTCGTTTCGGCGTGCTGCCAATAACAAAAATCCACAGCGGAAGACTTAGCATGAGCCACGATTACCCGAAGATCGCCAGCGAACTGCTGCAAAGCCTCGGCGGTAGCGACAACCTTGAGCAGGCTGCGCATTGCGTCACCCGCTTGCGCCTGGCCTTGAAGAATCCTGGTCTGGTCGACACTGCCACGCTCAACCAGATTGATCTGGTCAAAGGCTCGTTCTTCACCGGCGGTCTGTATCAGGTGGTGATCGGCCCGGGCGAAGTGGAAAAGGTTTACGCCCAATTGCGCCGCCAGACTGGCCTCGCCGCGTCGACCATCGCCGACGTCAAACAGAAAAGCGCCGAGAAGATCAACGCCATGCAGCGTCTGGTGCGGGTGTTTTCCGATGTGTTCATGCCAATCCTGCCGGCGCTGATCGTTGCCGGTTTGCTGATGGGTATCAACAACCTGATTGGCGCCAAGGGCATGTTCATCGACGACCAGACCCTGCTGGATGCCTACCCGAAACTCGAAGGGCTGTGGAGCCTGATCAACCTGATGGCCAACACCTCGTTCGTCTTTCTGCCAGCGTTGGTGGGTTGGTCGGCGGCCAAGCGCTTTGGCGGCAGTGAGATTCTCGGCATCGTGCTCGGCCTGATGCTGGTTCACCCGGATCTGCTCAACGCCTGGAACTACGGCAAAGCCGTGGCCGGGCTGGACGGGCAGCAGATGCCGTACTTCGACATTCTCGGATTGTTTCAGGTGGAAAAAGTCGGTTATCAGGGCCAGATCCTGCCGATATTACTGGCCGCGTACGTGATGAGCGTCATCGAAAAATGGTTGCGGGCACGAGTACCCAACGCGGTGCAATTGCTGGTGGTGCCAATCACCACGATTGTCGTCACCGGCGTTCTGGCGCTGGCGATAATCGGTCCGGTGACCCGCCATATCGGCATCTACATCACTGAAGGCGTGGTCATGCTGTTCGACCTGGCGCCGATGGTTGGCGGGGCGATTTTCGGACTGCTGTATGCGCCATTGGTGATCACCGGCATGCACCACATGTTCCTCGCAGTCGATCTGCAACTGATCTCGACTCAGGGCGGTACGTTTATCTGGCCGATGATCGTCATGTCCAACCTTGCTCAAGGCAGTGCTGCGTTGGCGGTGTTCTACATGACGCGCAATGCGCGCGACAAAAGCATGGCTTCGACCTCAGCGATTTCCGCGTATTTCGGTATCACCGAGCCCGCCATGTTCGGGGTCAATCTGCGCTACAAATTTCCGTTCTATGCCGCGCTGACTGGTTCGGCGCTGGGCTGCATCTTCCTGTCGCTGAACAAGATTCAGGCTTCGGCCATTGGTGTCGGCGGCTTGCCCGGGTTTATCTCGATCATTCCGCAGTTCATCCCGATGTTTGTGATCGGGATGATCATCGCGATGGTTGTGCCGTTTGTGTTGACCTGTGCGCTGAGCATGAAGATTGTCCGCCCCGGCTACCGGGTCGCCTGATTGCTCGCGAAACGTCCCAAGACGCCAATACAACGCCAATTGAAGGAAATGTGCCATGCAAGACTGGCAGCGTTCGGTGATCTACCAGATCTACCCGAAGAGTTTTCATAGCCACGCCGGCAACCCGACAGGTGATTTGCTCGGTGTGGTGGCCAAGCTCGATTACCTGCAATGGCTGGGTGTCGATTGCTTGTGGATCACGCCATTCTTGCGCTCGCCGCAACGTGACAACGGCTATGACATCAGCGACTACTACGCGATTGACCCAAGCTACGGCAGCATGGCCGACTGCGAATTGCTGATCGCCGAGGCGGGCAAGCGCGGGATCAAGTTGATGATCGACATCGTGGTCAATCACACCTCGATCGAACATGTCTGGTTCCAGCAGGCGCGCAGCAGCCTCGATAACCCCTACCGAGACTTTTATATCTGGCGCGACCAGCCGAACAATTGGCAGTCCAAGTTCGGCGGTTCAGCCTGGGAGTACGAGGCCCAGACCGGTCAGTACTACCTGCACCTGTTCGACCACACCCAGGCTGACCTCAATTGGGACAACCCCGAGGTGCGCGCTGAAGTCTTCAAAATGATGCGCTTCTGGCGGGATAAGGGCGTTGGTGGTTTCCGACTGGACGTTATCAATCTGATCTCCAAGCCTGCGGACTTTGCCGAAGACAACACCGACGGCCGTCGCTTCTATACCGACGGGCCGAACGTCCATGAATACTTGCAACAGATGCACCGTGAAGTCTTCGCAGGACACGACCTGATCAACGTCGGTGAGATGTCCTCCACCAGCCTTGAACACTGCATTCGTTACTCGAATCCGCAATCGCAAGAGCTGTCGATGACCTTCAATTTTCATCATCTGAAAGTCGATTATCCAAACCTGCAAAAGTGGGTTCGCGCCGATTTCGATTTCCTCCAGCTCAAGCGGATTCTGTCCGACTGGCAGACCGGCATGCAGGCCGGTGGTGGCTGGAATGCGCTGTTCTGGTGTAACCACGATCAGCCTCGGGTGGTTTCGCGGTTTGGCCATGAAGGCGAGTATCGGGAGCTCTCGGCGAAAATGCTCGGCACCGCGTTGCACTTTCTGCAGGGCACGCCGTTCGTGTATCAGGGTGAAGAGCTGGGCATGACCAATCCGGGGTTCGAGCGTATCGATCAGTACCGCGATGTCGAAACGCTGAACATCTTCCGGCTCAAGCGTGAAGCAGGCACCAGCGACATCGACAACATGGCGGCGATCATGCAGAAGTCCCGTGACAACGGTCGTACGCCGATGCACTGGAACGCCGAATCGAATGCCGGTTTCAGTCGCGTCGAACCGTGGATCGGGGTGCCGGCCAACGCCGCGCGGATCAACGTCGCCCACCAGCTCGATGACCCGGAGTCCGTGCTGCATCACTACCGTCGTCTGATTGCGTTGCGGCGCACAGAAGCATTGATTTCGCAGGGCATCTATCGACAGTTGTTGCCCGAGCACAAGCAGGTCTGGGCTTACCTGCGTGAAGGCACGGGCGAGCGTTTGCTGATCGTGAACAACTTCTACGCCACACCGTGTGAAATCGAGCTGCCGATAGAGATCGACGAGACGCTGAATCAGCGGTTGCTAGTCAGCAATTACCCGGACTGTCCGCCACGCAATCGACAGGTGAGTTTGCGACCTTATGAATCGTTCGTCCTGCACCTGATCGATCCCTGATCCCTCACTAGAAAACCAAGGATTCAAAAAGCACGCAGAGCTCTGCGCGGGGGATTTTTGCGCGCCGGATTCATGCAATCACACAATAAAAATAATGGGGTGGCTTATGAAAACAACAATAAATCGCAGCCTTGCAGTCGCAGGTTTATGCCTCGCGTTACCACAGACATCAACCGCGCTGGAGTTCGCCGGTTACTTGCGCAGTGGCGTCGGCAATTCACTCAAGGGCGGTGGCCAATCGTGTTTCCAGTTACCGGGGGCGCAGACCAAATACCGTTTGGGCAATGAATGCGAGCAGTACGGCGAGCTTGAGTTGCGCCAGGATTTGTACACCCTCGACGATGGTTCGGTACTCAGCATCGATGGCATGGCCTCGCTGTACAACCGCTACAACCGCAGCCCCACGTTCAATGAAGACAGCGGTTCGATACGCCTGCCGCAGGCCCATGCACAATGGTCGAACATGCCCGCGCTCAATGGCGGTTCGCTCTGGGCGGGTCGCCGCTACTACAAACGTAATGACATCCACATTTCCGATTTCTACTACTGGAACCAGAGCGCTACCGGTGGCGGGATCGAGGACTTGCTGATCGGCGATCTGAAATACAGCTACGCCTTCTCGCGCAAAGACAACCTTTACCAAAAGGACTACATCAACCGGCACGATTTCAACGTTGCCGGTTTCAATACCAACCCCGGCGGTGAGCTTGAGTTTGGCCTGAGCTATATCGACAAACCCGACAGCCGCGATACGCACCGAGGCTGGGCGATCACCACTCAGCATGTGCAGCAGGACTTTCTCGGTGGCAAAAACAAGCTGGCCTTCCAGTACGGCGAAGGGCCCGGTACCGGGTTGGGTTACACCGGTAACGTCAAACTGGACGACAGCAATAAAAGTTATCGGATCGTCGAATTTTTCGACTGGCAGCTGACGCCGCGCTTTGGTGGGCAAGTCGAGGCGGTGTATCAAAAAGACATTCGACCGAACGGCGCTGACCAGAACTGGATGTCCCTGGGTGTGCGTCCGATATATGCACTTACCGAACAATTCAAACTGGTCACCGAACTGGGCCATGATCAAGTCGAGGCGCCGGGCGGTACGCGCAAGCTGAGCAAGTTCACCGTTGCCCCGACATGGTCACCCAAAGGCCCGGAATTCTGGGCGCGCCCCGAGGTGCGTCTGTATTACACCTATGCCAGTTGGAACGAGGCCGCCAAACGGGCGGCCAACGAATTGGCCCAAGGGTCGGCGCTGTCCGATACCGGCGCTTTCGGTACCGCCCGCCACGGTGCGAACGTTGGATTGCAGGTCGAATACTGGTGGAAATAAGCGATGCTGGTGGGGCGTCGCGCTCCACGGGTATTTCAAAGAACAAAACCGCAGGTGACGTCATGGCCACACCCCAACAATTGCAACTGCTGGCGCCTTTGTCCGGCGTGCTGATTCCACTGGATCAAGTGCCCGATCCGGTTTTTGCCAATCGCGTGATCGGCGACGGCCTGTGCATCGACCCGACTTCATCAACGTTATGCGCTCCGCTGGCCGGAGTGGTCAGCAACGTGCAGGACAGCGGGCATGCCGTGAGCATCACCGATGACCATGGCGTTCAGGTCTTGCTGCACATCGGTCTGGATACGGTGAGTCTGGGCGGCCAGGGTTTCACCCGATTGGTTGAGGAAGGTCAGCGGGTCGCAGCTGGCGAAACGCTGATCGAGTTCGATGCCGATTACATCGCCCAGCACGCCGGCAGTCTGATGACCTTGATGCTGGTGGTCAGCGGTGAGCCCTTCACCTGGACCGCCGCGCAACACGGTCTGGTCGAGACCGGTCAACCTCTGCTGCGTCTCGCCGGTGCGCAGGCCACCGGCGAAGAACAGGTTGCGCCAGAAGGCCAGGTATTGTTTTCAAATATGCTCAAACTGCCCAATCCCAACGGTCTGCACGCGCGACCAGCGGCGGTGTTCGCTCAAGCGGCGAAGGTTTTTTCAGCAAAGATTCATCTTCACAAACAGCAGGCTGAAGCCAACGCCAAATCACTGGTGGCGATCATGGCGTTGCAGACCGCTTTTGGTGACAGCGTGCAAGTGAGCGCGGTGGGCGAAGACGCGGAAGATGCGATCAGCACGCTCTCGCGGTTACTCGCCGAGGGTTGTGGTGAATCGGTGACAGCGTTGCCTGCGTCGGCGCCTGTCGAGAGCATCGAGCCTGAGGTGCTGACGATTCTGCGTGGCGTCTGTGCATCGCCCGGCTCGGCATTGGGTCAGGTGATGCAGATCACCGAACCAAGCCTCGACATAAATGAATCCGGTGCCGGGGCTAAGGCCGAACGGGAGGCGCTGGCGAACGCGCTGATCGAGGCGAACATGGCCTTGCAGCAGTTGCGCGACTCGGCGGGCGGCAGTGCTCAGGAGGATATTTTCAAAGCGCATCAGGAACTGCTTGATGACCCGAGCCTGCTCGATCAGGCGCAAGCGTTGATTGTCGGAGGCAAAAGTGCGGCGTTTGCCTGGCGTGCAGCCACTGAGTCGAGCGCAACACTGTTTCGGCAGTCGGCCAGTCCGTTGCTGGTTGAACGCGCGGCAGATCTGGCCGACGTCAGCTTGCGAGTCCTCAAGTTGATTCTCGGCGTGCAGGATCCGGTTCTGACGTTGCAGCAGGGGACGATCCTGATCGCCGATCAACTGACTCCATCGCAGACTGCCGGGCTCGATACCTCCCAGGTGTTGGGCTTTGCCACGGTCGGCGGTGGCGCCACCAGTCATGTTGCGATTCTTGCGCGGGCCTTTGGCCTGCCGGCGATTTGCGGGGTGTCGGCGCGAATGCTGACGCTGACCAATGGCAGCACGGTGTTGCTCGATGCCGACAAGGGCGAACTGCACCTGAATCCGGACCCGCTTGCCATCGAGCAATTGCAGGCCAGACGCGAGCTGCAGCGCCTGCGCCATCAACACGACCATGCGCAGGCGACGTTGGCTGCCTGCACCCGCGACGGGCATCACATCGAGGTGACGGCCAACGTTTCCTCGCTGAGTGAAACCGAGCAGGCGATGGGCTTGGGCGGGGCAGGTGTGGGGCTTCTGCGGTCGGAGTTTCTTTATCTGGATCGCAACCATGCGCCAACTCTCGGCGAACAAGTGTCGACCTACAGCGCCATCGCCCGGGCCGTGGGGCCGTCGCACAATCTGGTGGTGCGCACCCTGGATGTCGGTGGCGACAAACCACTGGCCTACGTGCCGATGGACAGCGAAACCAATCCATTCCTCGGACTGCGCGGGATTCGGCTGTGTCTTGAGCGCCCGCAACTGTTGCGCGAGCAGTTCCGGGCGATCCTTGGCAGTGTCGGTCTGACGCGCCTGCACATCATGTTGCCGATGGTTACGCAAATCTCGGAGCTGCATCTGGCGCGGCAAATGCTGGAGGAGGAAGCGCAGGCACTAAACCTTGTCGAACTACCGAAGCTGGGGATCATGATCGAGGTGCCAGCGGCGGCATTGATGGCTGATCTGTTTGCGCCGTACGTGGATTTCTTTTCGATCGGCACCAACGATCTGACCCAATACACCCTGGCCATGGATCGCGACCATCCTCGTCTGGCCAGCCAGGCCGACAGTTTCCATCCCTCGGTATTGCGCCTGATTGCCATGACCGTGAAAGGCGCGCACGCCCATGGCAAATGGGTCGGCGTCTGTGGCGCGATGGCCTCGGAACGTCTGGCCGTGCCACTGCTACTGGGGCTCGGTGTGGATGAGTTGTCGGTCAGTGTGCCGCAGATTCCGGCGATCAAAGCAGCGGTGCGCGAGGTGGATCTGCTCGACTGCAAGGCTATCGCCGAGCAGGTGCAGAGTCTGGAGAGCGCTGAGGAAGTGCGCGAAGCGCTGCGGCTGTATCACGAGGCAACGGTCGATACTTCACCGGTTCTGGAGAACTGAACATGTTCGATAAATTGCAGCAGGCGTTCTGGAAAGCGCTGACCCCGGATCTGGTGCCGGACGAGCCGAAAGTCCCCGCCGAACCTGCCGAGGGCTTAAGCGCGGATATCGTTGCGGCGTTGGGGGGGGTGGACAACCTCAAAGCGCAGCAACCGGTGGCGTTGACCCGGGTGCGGGTGGTGTTGTGTGACGTCTCGCGTATGGATCGCCAGGCATTGAGCGCTGCGGGTGTCGCGGGGGTTATGCCGCTGGAGGGCGGCGTGGTGCATTTGCTGACCGGCGTGCGCGGGTAAGCGGGCAGGGCGTGCGGCCTCAGGTCACCCTTACTGTTTCTCAACCGCAGGTGTATCGTATTCGCCTTTTACGGGCCTTCAGGGTCTGTCGCTGATACGTGAGGTAGTTGAGTTCATGTCCTTTACCCGTCGCCAAATCCTCGGTGGCCTGGCCGGTCTTGTTGTCGTTGGCGTTGGAGCGGGGGGCGCGTCGCGTTATTGGCTGGGCAAAATGGCTGACGCCGAGGCGGGCCACGACTATGAACTGATCGCCGCACCGCTGGACGTCGAGCTGGTGCCGGGGCACAAGACCGAGGCCTGGGCGTTCGGCCCTTCTGCGCCGGGCACCGAGTTGCGTGTGCGTCAGGGTGAGTGGCTGCGGGTGCGCTTCATCAACCATTTGCCGGTGGCGACCACCATTCACTGGCACGGCATTCGCCTGCCGCTGGAAATGGACGGTGTGCCGTACGTGTCGCAATTGCCGGTGCTGCCGGGCGAATACTTCGACTACAAATTCCGTGTACCGGACGCCGGCAGCTACTGGTATCACCCGCATGTCAGCAGCAGCGAAGAACTGGGGCGCGGATTGGTCGGGCCGCTGATCATTGAAGAGCGCGAGCCGACCGGTTTCACATACGAAAAGACCCTGAGCCTGAAGAACTGGCACATCGATGAGGAAGGCAATTTCGTCGAGTTCAGCATCCCCCGTGAAGCCGCGCGCGGTGGTACGGCGGGGCGTTTGTCGACGATCAACGGCGTGCCGTTGCCGGTGATCGACCTGCCGGCCGGGCAGATCACCCGGGTGCGTTTGCTCAATCTCGATAACACCCTGACTTACCGCATCAACATTCCTGGCGTTGAGGCAAAAATCTACGCGCTGGACGGCAACCCGATTGAGCCGCGCCCGCTGGGCAAGGAATACTGGCTCGGCCCCGGCATGCGTATTTGCCTGGCGATCAAGGCACCGGCGGCGGGTGAAGAACTGTCGCTGCGCAACGGCCCGGTGCGTCTTGGCACCTTGCGTTCAGTGGCCAATACGGACGCGCCGACCGAGTGGCCGCCCGCGCTGCCCGCCAACCCGGTGGCCGAGCCGGACCTGGCCAATGCCGAGAAACTCAACTTCAATTTCGAATGGGTCGGTTCGGTCTCGGTCGATGTCGACAACGGCCGGCCGCCAAGTTTGTGGCAGATCAACGGCAAGGCGTGGGACATCACCGACAAGACCTGTGCTGACCGGCCGATTGCCAGTCTCAAACTGGGCCAGAGCTATATTTTCGAATTGAAGAACATGACTCAGTACCAGCACCCGATTCACCTGCACGGCATGAGCTTCAAGGTGATTGCGTCGAATCGGCACAAGGTCATTCCGTACTTCACCGACACGTATCTGCTAGGCAAGAACGAGCGTGCGCAAGTGGCGTTGGTGGCGGATAACCCGGGGGTATGGATGTTCCATTGCCACGTGATCGACCACATGGAAACCGGCCTGATGGCCGCCATCGAGGTGAAGTGATGCGCCAGATTCGCCCCGCAGCGATCATCGACCGCAGCCGTGATCGTGAGTTTATGCGCGAAGCCCTGATCCTTGCAGCGCAAGGCGCAGCCCTCGGCGAGGTGCCGGTGGGCGCGGTGCTGGTGCAGGGTGGTGAGATTATCGGTCGCGGCTTCAATTGCCCGATCAGTGCCAGCGACCCGAGTGCCCACGCCGAAATGGTCGCGATCCGCGATGCTGCGCAGGCGCTGGATAACTATCGGCTGCCGGGCAGCACGCTGTACGTGACACTGGAGCCTTGCAGCATGTGCGCTGGGCTGATCGTGCATTCGCGGGTGGCGCGGGTGGTGTATGGCGCACTGGAACCAAAAGCCGGGATCGTGCAAAGCCAGGGGCAGTTTTTCACCCAAGGCTTTTTGAATCACCGGGTGTTGTATGAGGGCGGGGTGTTGGCGGAGGAGTGTGGGGCTGTGTTGACAGAGTTTTTCAGGGCGCGCAGAGCAAAAAGCCCCTCACCCTAACCCTCTCCCGGAGGGAGAGGGGACTGACCGAGGTGATTTGCAGAAATGCGATGACCACGATATCGAGTCGAACTCAGGCCTTGAAAAGCCCAAAGATCGGCTCCCTCTCCCTGGGGAGAGGGCTGGGGTGAGGGGTGGGCTCACCGCGGTGTTTGGGGATTTTGGTCACTTACGGGCGACAATCACCGCACGCATCGGCGCCGGCAGCCCTTCAATCGTCTTGCTGTGATCATCCGGATCAAGGAAGTCACTCAGCGACTGATACTTCATCCACTCGGTGCCGCGCTGTTCCTCAATCGTCGTCGTACTGACATCCACGCAACGAATATCGGTAAACCCGGCACGCCGCAACCACAACTCCAGCGCCGGCACCGAGGGCAGGAACCACACGTTGCGCATCTGCGCGTAGCGGTCTTCCGGCACCAGCACTTGGTGCTTGTCGCCTTCGACCACTAACGTTTCCAGCACCAGTTCGCCGCCCTTGACCAGGCAATCCTTCAGTGCCAGCAAATGCTCGATCGGCGAGCGGCGGTGGTAGAACACGCCCATGGAAAACACCGTATCGAAACCTTCCATATTCGGCGGCAGGTCTTCGAACGGGAAGGGCAGGTGCCAGGCGTTCGGTTCTGAGAGGTAACGCTGCACGGCCTGGAACTGGCAGAAGAACAGCCAGTTCGGATCAACGCCGATTACGCTGTTCGCACCGGCGCCGAGCATGCGCCACATGTAGTAACCATTTCCGCAACCAACATCGAGGATGCGTTTGCCCTTCAGATCCAGATGCGGGGCGACCCGCGACCACTTCCAGTCCGAGCGCCATTCGGTGTCGACATGCACCCCAAACAGATCGAACGGCCCTTTGCGCCACGGCGACAGCCCCATCAGCGCGGTACGCATTTGCGCGCGGGTTGCGTCGTCGCAATCGGTGTCCAGCTTCAAGCCGTTGAGCAGGTCGACTTCGCTCGGCTGGATCTTCGGCAAGGCGTCCAGCGCACTTTGCCAGCGCTCCAGATCACCGTGGCCCTTCTCCATTTTTTTGTCGAGTTGACGCTGCAGGGTGTTGGCCCATTCGGCCAGCGGTGTACCGGCCAGACGGCGGGCGAGGGGGGACAGATCAATCATGGCAAGGCAATCAACGAGGCAAAGTTAAGACACTGGAACCACGGCACGACTTTTGAGAACCCGGCGGCCAGCAGGCGTTCACGGTGTTCTTCGAGGCTGTCGGGCTTCATGACGTTTTCGATGGCGCTGCGCTTCTGGGCTATTTCCAGTTCGCTGTAGCCGTTGGCGCGTTTGAACGCGACGTGCAGATCGGTGAGCAACGCATGTTCTTCGGCATCGTTGAAGCGCAGTTTTTCCGACAGAATCAGTGCGCCGCCGGGCAGCAATGATTGGCGGATGCGCGCAAGTAACGCGGTGCGCTGCTCGGGGGCGATGAATTGCAGGGTGAAGTTCAGAGCAACCACCGAGGCCGGTTGGAACTCGAGGGCGAGGATGTCGCCTTCGATCACCTCGACCGGCAACAACTCCTGGAACATCGAATTCTGACCGTTAAGGTATTCGCGGCAGCGTTCGACCATGGCGGCCGAGTTATCCACAGCGATTACGCGACAACCGTCAGTGCGTACGTGACGGCGCAGTGCCTGGGTTACCGCACCGAGGGAGGCGCCGAGGTCGTAGAGCACGCTGTTCGGCTGCGCGAACTGCGCGGCAAGCACGCCGAGGTTTTCGACGATGGTCGGGTAACCCGGCACCGAGCGCTTGATCATGTCCGGGAACACGCGCACCACGTCTTCGTTGAAGGCGAAGTCGGGCACCTGGGCCAATGGCTGGGCGAAAATGCGATCGGGTTCTTTGCTCACGGAGGTTTCCGGCGGTGTCGGTGGAAAAGGCCGGCATTTTAGCCAAAGTGGCGCGGGGATGCTTGGGTTGTCTGATAAAGCGTGGAGAATCTGCACGTGGCGTACAGAGGAGGGGGCTGTGGAGATAATTTGGAGAAAACAAAGAATGACTAAGTCAACATGAAGACTTGGTCATTCTTTTTTTTAGAGCGAAATCAAGAAGCACGCATGAAAACGTTTAATTCTGCGTTGCCTTTGATATGCAGTTCTTCTGTCCTGCGGTCTTTGCCTTTGAAGTCAAAGTTGATGAGGTAGCGCAATGCCTGGGCGTCGTTTGAAATGACTTCGATATCAATAGTGCCGCTTTCCGCCTTGTAACTATAAGAAGTTGAGAGGTCGCCGTTAGCGCCGAGTTCATAATAGTGCAATGTCTCAAACGGAAAGTCTGAATCCGTTGGTTTGTAACTGCCAGTTTCAATATCGCTGGGAAAAACAAATATCATTCCTTTATTTGAAACGATAAAACCGTTTTCGTAAGAACGAGCGATAAAACCGATTCTAGAACTGAGATCGTCTTCGAAGAACTGGATATTTTGCGTATTGAAATCCACGCGGTTTGAAATCGAGGCTTGAAGATCGCAGTTGACGGAGATAAAGGGATTTGGTGCATTCTCCGAATTTTTGTTTTTGAATAGGCTCATGATGTTCTTCCTTGGTCTACATTCGTGGTTTGGTTGACGCCACGGGGATAGTAAGTAGAGGAAGAAACTTGGGGTACTGTCAGATCTGACAGGTTTTTATAACGTTTCGAGATAGGTACAGGTTTTTATGGTTATGACATATGGCCAGATTGTTCGTCTGTATTAAACGCCGAGGCAGCAATACCCCATTGGCCCAGCCAGTAACTGAGGATGATGATGTAAGGCGCGGCGTGAAACGGCAATACGAAACGGTCGATGCCAATCACACTGTCAGAGAATACGAATGCCAGCGCACCGCCCGCTGCCAGTAACGCCGAACGCTTGGGCACGTCGCTGCCGAGGCGAGCGAGGGCGCGCCAGAGCATGGCGCTGATCGCTGTGCCGTAGACGATCACGGGTACCAGCAGTGGGCCAAGACCACTGGAAATCAGCATCCCCAACAACACGGCACCAACGCCAAGCGCGAGCACCAGTGGCATCGGCGCCAGACGTTTGCAGTCGCTGAGATAAGCCTTGAGATACGCCAGATGCGCAACGAGAAATGCGCCGAGGCCGAACACGAACAAATCCCCCGGCCACGCCAACAACACATCGCCAAGCAGAGAAAAAATCAGACCGAGGCTGATCCAGCGGCGATAGTCGCTGGGCGGTGCGTCGTGTAGCCAGCCGAGTAATGCCAATACCGGCAGCGGTTTGACCAACAGGCAGAGCAGCGTGGCGTGGGTGCTCAGGCCATAGAGGAAAGTCACCGCGCCCATCAGCGCCAGAATCAGCCAGCCCACGATCAGTTCACCGAAATGGCGCAGTCAAAGGTTTCCACTGGCAGCACTTCCGGCGCCCAGGGTTGTTGCGAGGTCAGGCGCAGGCGCCCGGTGCCCGCCGCAAACGCTTGAAAACGCCAAGTGGAAACCCCGGCAGCACCGACCACGCCGGCATCTTCCGGGTTGCTATAGACCTCAGGACTGAGGGCGCGCAATACGCCGCCGGCGGAATCCTGAATCGCCCAGCGATAACCCGTGGTCGGGTTACTTGGCAGCATCACGATCAGGTTTTGCCCGCTGATCAGTTGCACGGGGCATTCGCTTTGTTTTTCCACGGTCACGTTATGTTTCGGCTGAGTGGCGCAAGCGGCCAGCAAGGCAAAGGTGAGGGGGACTAATAGGCGAGTGGGGGACATAAGGTCAGCGGCTCCGGCATTCACGACGAACGGCGAGCATAACTGAAGATGAGACAAAGTGTGACAGCGCCAAGCCCTCACCCTAGCCCTCTCCCAAAGGGAGAGGGGACTGACCGAGGTGTCTTGCGTCATACGCCGACCTGAAAGATCGAGTCGATTATGGATTCAGCGATCCGCTTTCAGGTCGGCGGAGTCTGAAAGATCGAGTCGATTATGGATTCAGCGATCCGCTTTCAGGTCGGCGGAGTCTAAAAGATCGAGTCGATTATGGATTCAGCGATCCGCTTTCAGGTCGGTGTAACTCTGCAATATCACACGGTCGGCCCCCTCTCCCCCCGGGAGAGGGCTGGGGTGAGGGGCTTTTGCCTCAGAAGAGCACCTTCGCTACATCCGCAAAGCGCTTGGCAAAGTGCACGGTAATGCCTTCTTTCAAGTAGTCCGGCAGTTCCTCGAAGTTGCCCCGGTTCGGCTCCGGCAGGATCAATTCAAATATCTTCTGCCGCCGGGCCGCGATCACCTTCTCACGCACCCCGCCAATCGGCAGCACATGCCCGGTCAGCGTCAGTTCGCCGGTCATCGCCACGCCTTTTTTCGGCGCTTGGTTGCGCGCAAGCGAAAGCAAAGCGCTGGCCATGGTGACGCCGGCGCTCGGGCCATCCTTCGGTGTTGCGCCTTCCGGCACGTGCAGGTGGACGAAAGCTTCGTCGAAGAACTTCGCATCGCCGCCAAACTGTTTCAGGTTCGAGCTGACGTAGCTGTAAGCGATCTCCGCCGATTCCTTCATCACGTCACCCAACTGCCCGGTGAGTTTGAAACCGCGATTGAGCGTGTGAATCCGCGTCGCTTCGATCGGCAACGTGGCGCCGCCCATGCTGGTCCAGGCCAGCCCCGTGATGACGCCGGTGCCGGACAGCACTTGTTCGTTGCGAAACACCGGATACCCCAGCGAGGCTTCCAGATCTTTCGGCCCGAGTTTGATCACAGCTTTCGGATCGTCGATCAGTTTCATCACCGCTTTGCGCACCAGTTTGCCCAGTTGCTTTTCCAACTGACGCACCCCGGCCTCACGGGCATAACCGTCGATCAAGGTTTTGAGAGCGCTATCGCTGATGCTCAGGCTGCCCTTGGACACACCAGCTTTTTCCAGCAGTTTCGGCCACAGGTGGCGCTTGGCGATGGCGACTTTTTCTTCGGTGATGTAGCCCGACAGGCGAATCACTTCCATGCGGTCGAGCAACGGGCCTGGGATCGAGTCGAGGGTGTTGGCCGTGCAAACGAACAGGACTTTCGACAAGTCCATGCGCAAATCGAGATAGTGGTCGAGGAATTCGACGTTCTGTTCCGGGTCGAGGGTTTCCAGCAGCGCCGAGGCCGGGTCGCCCTGGTAGCTCTGGCCCATCTTGTCGATTTCGTCGAGCATGATCACCGGGTTCATCACTTCGACGTCTTTCAACGCCTGCACCAGTTTGCCCGGCTGTGCGCCGATGTAAGTGCGGCGGTGGCCCTTGATCTCGGCTTCGTCGCGCATACCGCCGAGGCTGAAGCGATAGAACGGTCGGCCGAGGGATTCGGCGATGGATTTGCCGACGCTGGTTTTACCCACACCCGGCGGGCCAACGAGCAGCACGATCGAACCGCTGATCTCGCCTTTATAGGCACCGACCGCGAGGAATTCGAGGATGCGGTCCTTGATGTCGTCGAGCCCGGCGTGGTGTTTGTCCAGCACCTTGCGCGCGTGCTTGAGGTCAAGTTTGTCCGCGCCATACACGCCCCACGGCACTGACGTCGCCCAGTCGAGGTAGTTGCGGGTGACTGCGTATTCTGGCGACCCCGTTTCGAGGATCGACAGTTTGTTCATTTCTTCGTCGAGGCGCTTTTGCACCTGCGCCGGCAAGACTTTGCCTTCCAGACGCTGCTTGAACTGTTCGAGGTCGGCGCTGCGGTCGTCCTTGGTCAGACCGAGTTCCTGCTGGATGACTTTGAGTTGTTCCTTGAGGAAGAACTCGCGCTGATGCTCGCCGATCTTGCGGTTGACCTCAGCAGAGATTTCTTTTTGCAGGCGCGCGACTTCGACTTCCTTGCGCAGCATCGGCAGAACTTTTTCCATGCGCTTGAGCATCGGCACGCAATCGAGTACGGCTTGCAGTTCGGGGCCGGTGGCTGAGGTCAGGGCGGCCGCGAAGTCGGTCAGCGGCGATGGATCGTTGGGGCTGAAGCGGTTGAGATAGTTTTTCAGTTCTTCGCTGTACAGCGGGTTGAGCGGCAGCAGTTCCTTGATCGCGTTGATCAGCGCCATGCCGTAGGCCTTGACCTCGTCGGTCGGCTCGGTGGGCTGGTGCGGGTATTCGACTTCGACCAGATACGGTGGGCGATGGTGCTTGAGCCAGGTCTTGATGCGGACGCGGCTCAGGCCCTGGGCGACGAACTGCAGTTTGCCGTTTTCGCGGCTGGCGTGGTGCACCTTGACCAATGTCCCGTACTCGGGGAGGGCGTCGGTGTTGAAGTGGCGCGGGTCTTCCTGCGGCGTGTCCATGAAGAACAGGGCCAGGGAGTGGTGATCGGATTTGCTGACCAGTTCGAGGGTTTCAGCCCACGGTTCTTCGTTGACGATGACCGGCAGGACTTGCGCCGGGAAGAACGGGCGGTTGTGGATCGGGATGATGTAGACCTTGTCCGGCAGGTTCTGGCCGGGCAGCGCCAGGCCTTTGCCGGAGGTGGTGTGTTCGATGTGGTCTTCGTTGGCTTCGGTGTAGTCGTCGGGGTTTTCGGGGAATTCTTGCTGGTCGCTCATGGGGCACCTGCGCAATTGGGTATGGGTGTTAGATGGGGCAGGCTGTTGGTGGTTTCAATGGTGGGGGTGTGTTTCTGTTTGTGTTCAGGGGTTTGACAGGGTTCTCGCTTTTGACTTGGCGGCCTCTGGGTCGACCATGATGTGGTTGTTCGGTGTGTATATCCATTTCTTCGGTAACGGCGGCTTAGGGTTTCGCCCTTACGGCGACTCACTTTTTTTACAAACGCCTAAAAAAAGTAAGCAAAAAAACGCTTGCTCCTACGTGCGGCCCGCTCGCTGGGGCTCGGGGTTCCTTCGCTCCGGGATTGATCCGGGGGCATCGCCTACGGTTTGCTGCGCTGCACCTCCTCTCGATGTGTTTGGCTGCGCCAAACGGTCGCTGCGCTCCCACCCCCGGATCAAGCCCTCCACTCAGCCTTCCGACGTCGCCCGTGGATCAAGATCAAGAGCGGTACTCGAGCTTGCGCTCATCGTTTTGAGTGGTAAGAAGCGGGTGTTCGGCCTTTGTTTTGTGGTGCATTTTCCCTCACCCCAGCCCTCTCCCCAGGGAGAGGGCGCCGATTGGTGGGCCTTTCAAAACTGGAAATCGACTCGGTCTTTCACGTCGGCGTACCTTTCCCAAACACCTCGGTCAGTCCCCTCTCCCTCCGGGAGAGGGTTAGGGTGAGGGGCTTTTAGCTGTGTGGCTGCGGTTGTGGTATTTCGAGGTTGTCCAGTACGCGGTTTACCACGAGTTCAGCCAGCATGATGATTTGCTGGATCGCCAATATCGTGCGCCTCTGCGGGAGGTCGATGTAGGCGGCGATGTCGCTGCTCATGAGGCTGGCTTGCGCCAGGGATTCACAGGCGTGGACCAGCAGGCTTTCGCTGTCTTGATCGGGGGCGACCTGTAACATGGTGCTGGGTTTGTGGAACCGCAAGGTGAGTGCGTTAGGTTTGAGGTAATGGTCGAGCGCGCGCTCGGCCGCTTCGTGGAATTTCTTCGAATCGGGGGATTCGTAGGGGGAGGTGTCGTTGGTTTCGGGGGGATTCGGCGTTGGCTTTTTCATGATGAATACTCAGTTGGTGAAAGTGGAGCTACCCACGATTGCCGCGAAGCAATCTGAGGTGGCAGCTGTACGCGGGTTCGCGGACCGATAACTGAGAAATCGGCATACCTTCAAGAAGGTATCCCGCGCACAGCCGCCATGACTCAAACAACAGGCCCCGAGGTGCCTTAAGGTTGGCGATTATGCATCAGTTATCGGGCCGCGACGCCCCATCGCTGAATTTGCAGCGACCCCTTGAGCCTATCCACCCCATTTCCGACGCACAACCGACGCGACTTGTCGGAAATCTCTCGTCTATCGCCAGCATCTGTAGGACGAGCATATTTCCTACAATCCAACCCACTACAACCTGTGGGAGCGAGCTTGCTCGCGAATACGGTTTTACATTCAACACAAATGTCGACTGAGCTGACGCCTTCGCGAGCAAGCTCGCTCCCACAGGTTTTGCGGGCAGTTTCAGAAATCGCAGGCAACAAAAAAGGCGATGCCCCTCGCGGGACATCGCCTTTTCTTTAACTGCCGCTAACGCTTATTCCGGCAGTTTGTACGCAATCACGTAGTCACCCATTTTGGTGCCCAGCGAGCCGTGGCCGCCGACAACGAGCAGGACGTATTGCTTGCCGTCCTTGCCGGTGTAGGTCATCGGAGTCGCTTGGCCGCCAGCAGGCAGGCGTGCTTTCCACAACTCTTTACCGGAGTTGACGTCGTAGGCGCGCAGGTACTGGTCGAGGGTGCCGCTGAGGAAGCCGACGCCGCCGGCGGTCACCATCGAGCCGCCCATGCTAGGCACGCCCAGGGTGAAGCCGATCGGGATTGGCGAGCTGTCGCGGCTGGTGCCGTTTTTGCGTTTCCACACGACTTTGCTGGTGGTCAGGTCGATACCGGCAACGTAGCCCCAGGCCGGGGCCTGGCACGGTACACCGAATGGCGACATGAACGGGTGCATGATCACTGCGTATGGCGCGCCGGTGTTCGGTTGCACGCCAGCGGTTTCGCTTTCGCGTTTGCTGCCGGCGGCGACTTGCTCGCGTGGCACCATTTTCGAAACGAAGGCCATGTAGTTCGGGCTGGTGAACAGCATCTGGCGAACCGGATCGACCGACACGCCGCCCCAGTTGAACACGCCGACGTTGCCCGGGTAGATCAGGCTGCCCTGTTCCGACGGAGGGGTGTACTGGCCTTCATAACGCAGTTCCTTGAACTGGATGCGGCACAGCATCTGGTCGAACGGGCTCGCGCCCCACATGGCTTTTTCGGTCAGTTCCGGGGCCAGCAGGTTGAGGTCCGAACGGGCCTGGGTCGGTGCGGTGAAGTCGCCTTTGACGGCGCCCTGCGGTACCGGGATTTCCTTGATCGGAATGATCGGCGTGCCGTCACGACGGTCGAGGACGTACAGGCTGCCCTGTTTGGTCGGGGCGATCAGCGCAGGTTTCACGCCGTCGGCGGTTTTCATGTCGAGCAGGGTTGGCTGGCTGCCGACGTCCATGTCCCACAGGTCGTGGTGGGTGAACTGGTAGTTCCAGCGCACTTTACCGGTGGCCAGGTCCAGAGCAACGATGCCGGCGCTGAATTTCTCGGCGCCCGGGGTGCGATCAGCGCCCCATTGGTCAGGCGTCTGGTTGCCCAGTGGCAGGTAAACCATGCCGAGTTTTTCGTCGACGCTGGCCAGCGACCACATGTTGGCCGAGTTGCGGCTGTAGGTTTCGCCCGGGGCCAAGGGTTCGGTGGCGTCCGGCTTGTCGCTGTCCCAGTTCCACACGAGGTGGCCGTCGTGCACGTCGAAGGCGCGGATCACGCCCGATGGCTCGTTGGTCGATTCGTTGTCGGTGACGTGACCGCCCATGATCACCAGATCACGGGTAATCGCGGCCGGCGAGGTGGAGTAGTAGCCACCGGCAGTGAACGGACCGATGCCTTGGGTCAGGTCGACCACGCCGTTGTTGCCGAAGCCTTCGCAGATCTTGCCGGTGTCGGCATTCAGGGCGATCAGGCGAGCGTCAGCGGTTGGCAGGTACAGACGACGCGGGCAGGCCTGAGCAACGGCTTTGCCAGCTTCGGAGACGACAGCGGAGGCAGCGTTTTCAGACTTGGCGTAAGCGGCTTCGTCGTAGTACGACACGCCACGGCAGGTCATGTGGGCGAAGCCTTTGAAGCCGACCGGGCTTTTGATCTGCGGGTCGAAGCGCCACAGCTCTTTGCCGGTGTCCGGGTCCAGGGCCAGCACTTTGCTGTGCGCGGTGCAGGCGTAGATCATGCCGTTGGCTTTGAGCGGGGTGTTTTCGTTGGTCAGCTCAACCGGGTCATCAGCGCTCGGCAGGTCGCCGGTCTGGATGCGCCAGGCTTCTTGCAGCTTGCCGACGTTGGCCGGGGTGATCTGCTTGAGCGGCGAGTAACGGTCACCGAATTCGCTGCGGCCGTAGGCCTGCCAGTCGCCATCAGGCATGGCTGGCGCGGTGCTGGTCATGTCTGCGGTGTCGCGGCCCAGTTCGCCGAACGTTTCGCCCGGGTGGGTGAACAGGCTGGCCACAGCGGTGATGCCGGCCAAAACAACGGCCACGGTCAAGCCGCCAGTACCCATACGGGCAGGGCCGTTGATCAGCAATGGACGACGGAACCACGGCAGCAGCATGACGAAACCGAGGGCAAACCACAGTGCCAGACGTGGCACCAGTTGCCACCAGTCCAGACCGACTTCCCACAGTGCCCAAACAGTGCTGGCAAACAGCACGATGGCGTACAGGCCCAGCGCGGCGCGACGACGCAGCAGCAACAGAATGCCGGTCAGCGCGATGCCGATACCGGCCAGTAGGTAGTACAGCGAGCCGCCGAGCATGCTCAGTTTGACTCCCCCGGCCAGCATGGCCAGGCCCATCAGTAGAAGCAGAATGCCGAGCAGGCTTGGTAGCAGACGGCCCCGACTCGAAGCACTTTCGGTGCTCATAGTGTGATTCTCCGTGACGTTTATGTAGTCCCGCGCTGTAGTCACTGTAGATGACGATTTGGCGTGGGCATGGTTCAGATAAAACTTGTGTAGCTTGCTAAATTTCCTGTGGGAGCGAGCTTGCTCGCGAAAGCGGTGGTTCAGGCAACATGGATGTTGGCTGTTATGGCCCCTTCGCGAGCAAGCTCGCTCCCACATTGGGACTCGGTGTTCTTTAGAACGAAGACTGGATCTTGATCCCGCCGATCAGTGCGTCATCGACCTTGTCCACGCCGCCCGGATGGCGGATGTATTGCAGGTTCGGGCGTACGGTTAGCCAGTTCGTCACGTGCACGCCGTAATACAGTTCGGCGCTGTATTCGGTGTCTTGCGGCGGCAGGAACGACGGATCGTCGTAGTCATAAACGGCGCGGGCCTGATTGCTCTTCTCGGCGTTCTTGCGATAGGCCGGGTTGACGTGCACGCGGGCCATGGCGAAGCCGATGTCGTCTTTGGCGCGGCTGGCGAGCAGGCCTTTGTAGACGAGGCCGGCCTGCACGTAGTTGTCGATGGCGTTGGTTTTCTTGTCGTGCATGGTGCCGTTGGCGAACACGCTCAGGCCACGGGAATTGTCGCTGGCCATGCTGGTGATTTGCTGCTGCACGCCCAGCCATACACCGTGTTTGCTGGAGGCGCTGCGATAGGCCTCGCCACTGAGGGCAGCCGGTTGGCCATTGTTGTCCTTATAGACGTCGCTGGCCTTGGCATTGCTGTAGTAGTAACCAGCGCGGTATTCGCCCGGCAGGCCGTTGAATTTCGGCGTCCACACCAGTTCAACCGGCAGGATCGCGCCTTGGGTCCCGCTGCCGCTGAGTTTGAAACCGTTGCCGCGATCGAGGTTCGACGGGTTCTGCTCGTAGGCGCCGACTTGTGCGTACAGCTCTGGTGTCAGGTGATATTTGACACGCAGCGCCCACTGGCTGACCGGCCAGTTGTACCAGATGCCGCCGACCCAGTTGCCGACCTGCGAGCCGCAGAACGCCAGGTTCTGAAAGTCGCACGGGAAGCTGTTGAAGTCTTCGCCTTCGCCGAACCGACCGACCTTGATGTCGAGTTTCTGATCGAAGAATTTTTGCTGGTACCACATCTGCGTCAGGCGCGTGGTCTGGCCACGGCCCCAGACTTCCTGGGCCGACGTGAAGCCACCGACGCGCGGATCGTTGATGCGATCGTTGCTGATGTTGTTGCCGCTGCGCTTGGTGATGGTCAGTTGAAACTCGGCGTCGTCCCAGCCGAGGATCTTTTGCAAATCCAGATGCGTGCCGAGGCCGAACTGGTCGCTGTAGCGCGCCGTGCGATCGTGGTCGTAGCCGCCATGCAGGTTGCTGCCCATTTCGCCGGTGTAATCGAGTTTGAAGTCGTAGCCTTTTTCCGAGAGTTCTGTGCGCGTGCCGTTCCAGTCACCGAGCATGTACGGCGATTCGCTGTCGAACGCGGCAGCGGCTTGGGCGCAGGTGACGAGGCCAAGGGCGGTGCAGCCGCCAATCACGCGCAGGATTGAGATAGCGCTGTCTCGGGAGAAGGAAAAATCGGGCATGGATAAGTCTTTTTTTGGGTGTTTTTCGGGTACGGGCTGAGCGCTACGATTTGTCGCAGGCAGTGAAGCGATTCAGCGGAAGGGCGGCAGGATAATGATCTGTAACAAAAAGACAAAGCGCTTTTGTCGACATGCAGCGTTTCGGATTCGGTAACAGTGCGGCAAACGGGCGCATTGTCGGGCGTCTCCGAGGCTGCGATCTTCACGGGTTGACCTACATTTGATGGAAGCCCTTCCACCCGGTCAGCCCCTCGGCTAAGGTGCGCGGCTTCTGCATTTTCACTTCGCCCAAAGGCCTGGCATGAACGAACAAACCCCCGATCCGCTGCACGGCGTAACCCTCGAACAGATCCTCACCGCGCTGGTGGCCCACTATGAATGGTCGGGGCTGGCCGAGCGTATCGACATTCGCTGCTTCAAGAGCGATCCGAGCATCAAGTCGAGCCTGACGTTTTTGCGTAAAACCCCGTGGGCGCGGGAGAAAGTCGAGCGTCTGTACATCAAATTGATGCGTACCAAGCGACCGCTCTGAGATGGACGCTGTCTGGCGTCAACGCTTGATCACCCTCGCAGCCACTCTCGGCTGGGCCGGGTTGGGCATTCAGCTGTACCTGATTTTTATCTCGCGTCTGAGTGTCGAAGCCAGTCTGCTGGGCGGGCTGGTGAGTTTCTTCAGTTACTTCACGGTGTTGACCAATACCTTGGTGGCCACCGTGCTGACCTGCGCGGTGACCCCACGCGAATCCGCCGCGCGCCGCTGGTTTCTGCAACCGTGGGTCAGCAGCGGGGTGGCGGTGAGCATCGCCGTGGTCGGCCTCGCCTACAGTCTTTTGCTGCGCCATTTATGGCATCCCGAGGGCTGGCAATTTATCGCCGACGAATTGCTCCACGACGTGATGCCGCTGCTGTTTCTGGGCTATTGGTGGTTTTGCGTGCCGAAGGGCACTTTGCGCCTGTGGCATTTGCCGCTGTGGCTGATTTATCCACTGGTTTACTTCATTTACGCCTTGCTGCGCGGGCATTTGCTCGGGGCATATGCGTATCCGTTCATTGATGTGGCGACCTTGGGTTATCCACAGGTGTTTATCAATGCCGGGGGGATATTGGCGGGGTTTGTGGGGATTGGCTTTGCGGTGATTGGCCTGGATCGCTGGTTTGGCAGCCGATCCTGAGGCATTGGACTATCTCTATGCTTGGGTGATTTATCTCTGGTTAGGTGATGCATTAGTGGTTAGGTGATGATTCATCTGTGGCGAGGGGATTTATCCCCGTTGGGTGGCGAAGCCGCCCCGATACCTGAACACTCGATGTGTCTGATAGATCACAGGGGGCTGCTGCGCAGCCCAACGGGGATAAATCCCCTCGCCACAAATGATCTCAGACACAAATGATCTCAGACACGAATGATCCAGACACAAATGATCCCTATATACAGCACAAATGATTTCTTCCCATTGGGGATGTCTTTACTCTTCCTCTGAGCCTTCCGCACGCCAGTAGCCGACCGCTTTGACCAACTTTTCATCCAGCCCGTGCTCATCCAGCAACACCCGGCGGATCTGCCGCGAGACTTTTGTCTCAGTCGCCACCCACGCGTAAAGATTGCCCTTGGGCACCTGCAATTGCTTGACGGTGGTCAGCAGGTTGTCCGTGCCACCATCGCGCAGTACCCAAATCACATTGACCTGCGCGGCGCTTTCCAGCGTTTGCTGCTCGGCACCGTTTGCCACTTCGATCACCACCAGCGCCTTGCGATTGGCCGCCAGGCCTTCGAGGCGGCGGGCGATGGCGGGCAGGGCGGTTTCGTCGCCTATCAGCAGATAGCTGTCGAAAATGTCCGGCACGATCATCGAGCCGCGCGGCCCGCCGATGTGCAGGAACTGCCCAGGCGCAGCCTGTTCGGCCCAGGTCGAGGCAGGGCCGTCGCCGTGCAGGACGAAATCGATGTCCAGCTCAAGTGTGTCGAGGTCATAGCGACGCGGGGTGTAGTCGCGCATCTCGGGGATCGGGCCGTCGTTCTTGCCGCCGAGCACCATCGTCTCCAGTGCAGCGGTTTGTTCGGCGTTCTGCGGGAACATCAGTTTGACGTGATCGTCCGTGCCCAGGCTGATAAACCCGGCCAGTTCCGGCCCGCCGAGGGTGATGCGGCGCATGCGCGGGGTCAGGTCGACCACGCGCAGCACTTGTAGGCGACGGCGTTTGATTTCGTGCATCACGCGGTGAATGGTTTGGGTGTCGATTGCAGTCATTCGGCTTTCTCCGGGGCAGAGGTCACGGCGGGGCCGTCGACAATGGCTTTGGCGGTGTTGTTGAGCAGATCCCGTACACGCAGGATTTCTTCCGGGCTCCAGCGGCCGTGATGCAATTGCAAGGCGTGGCGCAAGTTGTGCACCGCTTCGTGGATTTCCGGCGGCCGGTCATGGCCGCGCAGAGAGCGCTTGCTGACGTCGATGCGCATGCGTACACCATCAAGGGCCACGGCTTGCTCGCTCAGGGACAGGCGTCCGGCGTCGGTCACGCTGTAGCGTTTTTTGCCGCCCTCGGCGTCGCCGCTGATCAATTCACTTTCTTCCAGAAAGGTCAGGGTCGGATAGATCACGCCGGGGCTCGGGCTGTAGGCGCCATCGAACATGCCTTCGATCTGGCGGATCAGGTCGTAGCCGTGGCAGGGCTGTTCGGCGACCAGCGCCAGTAGCAGCAGTTTCAGATCACCTGGGGCGAATACTCGCGGGCCGCGGCCACCGCGTTCTCGGCCTGGGCGTTTTTCGAAGCCGTCACGGCCGTCGCCGTGCTCGCGGTGGGGGGAATGATGGTCTCTCATTTCTATCTTCTCTCGTCGTGTTTAGATACAACTTAAGATATATCTTATGGCGGATGCAAGGCATTCGGATCAGTGGTCGCCGCGGCGCGTCAACGAAAATGGCGCCGTCGTCGATGCGGGATGAACTTTGTGTTTTTCTAGAGTAAATGGACTAATTACAAAAGAGTAAAGTCGAATATCAGCTCCTTTGCAGGCGCATAAGCCCGTAATAACGAGTGCTCTGGATAGTTTTAAATCTGTATGTTTTTTCTCTAAAAACTGTATGTAGTATAGTTCTGAGAGTCACTGTTCTCAAAAATGCAATATGCACTTTTTTTCCCATTTTGCACGGGTATTATTAACTACAGGTAGTGGTGAAATTTCCTACTTACTTTGTTGTTGAATTACTTGATCATGCCTCCGCGCTGAAAGTTAAGTCAGTAAGCGCCAAAACTTTCCACGCTTAAATCCTTATCAAAAGCAGGTACTGATCATGTTCAAGAAGTTTGCAATTTCCGCCCCGATGGCCATCTTGGCACTGAGTTCTTCCGTGGCGTTTGCCGCAGACCCAATTAGCCAGACGATCAACATCAAGGCATTCGTGCCTACTTCGCTGTTCAATGTTGCCCCTCAGACGCCGGGCTTCGGTGTTGATGAAACCATGACCCAACTGGGCAGCGGCGAACTGACCACCATCAGCGAAATTTTCAACATGAAGCATACCGACAACAAGGGCGCCATCAATGCCGTGCTCGATGGCACCGCAGCGTTGTACAACGGCCGGGACAGCATCCCGCTGACCGTCAAGGTCGGTGGCGTGCTGCTGACCAGTGTCAGCACCGAAATCGTCAACGAAACCGACTCTGTACCAGGCGTGCAGCGGGAAATGGTGATCAAGGCTGCCACGCCAGCTGCGACTCAATCGGGTAATTACTCGGGCAGCTTCGCTGTTGTATTCGAGCCAGTGTTGAAGCCGTGAAACAACTTTTTGAATAACGCAATGTTTATTCAATAGTCTTGGCCCACTGATCATCTTTTGATGATCGGTGGACGCCAGCTCATCAAGTAATTTGAGTATTAAAGATCATGTTCCCGATGACGCCCATCGCGGCAGCGCTCGCACTTTTTTTATGTGCCAGTGCTTTGGCCGCGCCCACTAACAACGCTAATACACCGCGCAGTCTGCTCGCTCAGGCCAAAGGCTTGCCGGCGGAATTCGAAGAACACTTCTTCGATGTGCCATTAGCTGTTCGGGTTGAGCGTGATCAACAGTTTCTCGGTGAGGCGATGGTCGTATTAAGCAAGGATGATCGTGTCACTCTGCTGGAGTTTACCGACACCGGCGACAGCCAGATCCCGGCCAATGAACGGGACATATTGGGCAGCTTTCTGAAGCAGGGTGTGAGCCTGGGCGCCTGTCAGGGCAGTTGCCCCGAGCAAGTGCTGGCAGTGCATTACAACCTGCAGAATTCGCTGGTGTCGATCGCCACCGAAAATGCCGAGCGCGACACTGAAGCCCTACGCTATTACACGCTCCCCGAAGAGGGCAGCACCGGGTTGATCCTGCGCAATCAACTGAACCTCAACGGCGGGCAGGAGCAAGACCTTGGTGGTCGCTATGGCCTTGAGGCGAGCAGCAGCCTCGGCAATTGGACGCAACGCGTCAATCTGCAAATGGCACGCTTGGGCGGACCTGACGATAAGCTCTATCACGCGGTACACGAACTGTACGGCCAGCGTGAATTGCAGGGCAGTTTTTTGCGCCTGGGTTTTTTCACCCCCAGCTCCGAAGGCCTGACGCGGCAGTTGCGTTCATTTGGCGCCAGCCCCGATACGGCGGCGGGCGTGATGTTCGGCAGCTCCGACAGCCTGGCGATCAACAATCCCACGCCCAGCGTTTATCCGATTTATGTCACGGCCAACCGCCAGGCATCGGTGGAAATCTATCGCAATGGTCTGCTGGTCAACACACAGGCGATCAGTGCCGGTCTGCAAACCCTCGACACCCGGCCGCTTCCGGGAGGCATTTACGAAGTCGAAGTGCGGCTGATCGAAGACGGCCAGATCACCTCAACCACCCAGGAGCTGGTGTACAAACCCGGCAATTGGCGCAATCACGATGAGCGCTGGCGCTACAGCGTGTTCGCCGGCCAGGAAAGCAAACTGTTGAGCAACTGGGACGAGCAGGCTCGAGGGGACATGACGGCCGGTGCAGCGCTTAATTATCTGCTGCATCCGCGGGTGATTCTCGGCCTCTCGGCGCGGCAACTGCAAGGCAAGCAGCAGGTGGCTTCGTCGATCGACTGGACGTTGGCCAATAACACCAGCCTGTACGCCAACGTTTACCAGACCGAGGACCACGGCACCGGGATCGATCTGCAAGGTATCTACAACTATGGCTCGGGCAACGTGTTTGCCACCCATAACCGTAGTTGGCTGGACACCACCAATACGTATGAGACCTTGCCGGACGGTACGCGGATACGACAACGCAACGTGTATATCGGCCAGACCGCCAACACGTCGCTGGCGATCAACCATCGACTCAACAGCAAGCAATCGCTCAATGGCCGGGTTTCCCATAGCGAGGGCAATGTCGAGGGCGTCGGAATCGATCTGGGCTGGACGCAACGTAGCCTGCTGCTTGGCAGCGATGCCAGTTGGCGTTTCTCGGTGTTTGATCGCCCCGCCAGTTTCAGCAGCGGGCAGGCGCGAAATCGCGGAGTGGATTTGAGTGTCAGCCTGGCCCTCGGCGGACCGGGCGAACAGTGGTCGGGCAGCATCGGTACGCGCACGGCCCGTGAGGGTGGCCGCGACAACAATGGGTCGCTGACTTACAACAAAACTCTGCAAAACCATGTACTGCAGAACGTATCGGTCACGGCGCTCGCTGACACCTATGGCGTCGGCGTGTCAGGCCTTGGCAGTTTCCGTACCGATGCGTTTAACGGCGATGCCTTTCTCCAGCGCTCGTCCTACAACGGCAATTACACCGGCGGTCTCAACCTCGACAGCACCGTGGCGGTTGGCGCAGAAAAGATCGTCATGACCAGCCAGCACGCCAGCGGCGGTGCCGGGATGATCATCGACGTCGAAACTGACCTCGATGAGATCGCCCTGCGCGCCGACGACCTCAGCGGCGGCAGTACCACCCTGCGCCCGGGGCGCAATTACGTGTCACTGACCGCCTATAAAAACAGCTCGGTGAGCTTCGATTTCGAAGGCAACCATGTCCCGTCCGCCAGCATTCAACCGCAGCGCACCCGCTATCACCTGAACAAGGGCGGGGTGGAGTACCGCAAGATCACCGTGAGCAAAACCCTGACCGTGCTCGGACGTTTGCTCGATCCGCAAGGCAAGCCGCTCAAGGGCCACCACATCATCAACCACGCCAGTCGTGGCGTGAGCGAAGTGGACGGCTTCTTCTCAATGGAAATGAACGCCGGTTCACCGACTCTGGAAGTGCGCTCGGGTGAGCAGTTGCTGTGCCAGTTCCGTCTCGATACGACCAATGTGCGCAGTGAAAACGATGTGTTGATGATTGGGGATCTGCGTTGCACGCCGGATACGTTGGCAGACACCACTCCACGTCTGCGAACGGCGGGTTAACCCATGACTGGATAAACGATTGCTCACCGGTGGGGGAAAAACCTCCGCCGGCAATGTCGCGGTGATCTGCGACCCGCAAGTCTGATGCCCCCCGTGCGTATTTTGTCCACCGTTCCACATCCAGAGGTTGAAACCATGAATTATCGATGGGCACTGCTACTCGCAGGCTGGTTACCGCTTATGTCCCACGCGGGGCCCGCGATCAACGTTGGCGTGGTCTACGACTACCTCGACGGTGATAAAAGCACTTACCTGAAACGGGTTTTCAACGGTGGTGACGCCTCCGCGTTCGTCAAGATCAACATCCTCGAAATTGTTTACGACGCCGACGGCACGGCGCGGGAAATTGCGCTGGTCAACCAGACCGAAGCCAACGCCCGTGATGGCTTGATGGCCAGTCCCGCGCGCCTGATTGTCCCGGCCAACGGCATGCAGGGCAGTCGTCTGGTGTTCATGGGCGAACGGGAAAAAGAACGTTATTTCCGCGTGCGATTCATTCCGGTGGTGCCGGAAAAAGAAGATGAATTTGCGGTGGCCGAAGAGGATCGCGATGAATACAAGAAAGGCCTGTCGGCAGGCGTCAACGTGTTGGCCGGATACGGCACGGTGTTCTTCGTACGCCCCACAGAAACGCGCTTTAACAGCGTGATCAGCAACGACGCGACCCGCTATGAAGTGCGCAACAGTGGCAACAGTACGGTGGTGGTCGATGAGTTCAGAAACTGTTCGACCAAAGATGAAAGCGACTGCCAACCGACCACGAAACATCACGTATTGCCAGGTCGTGTCTTCAAGTTCGATAAACAGAGCGGTCGTGAATACAACTTCATGTTGATCGAGGGCAAGTCGACCAAACCGATCGAGGTCAAGGGGTGATACCCGGACGTAAAAGGTGATGAAGATGCCAAACGCCACACGCGCAGCCATGTCACTGGCGCTGCTGTTACCCCTGAGCGACATTGTGAATGCGATCACCGAGCGTGAAACGTTCGAAGTCTCGGTGAGTATTCCTACGGCGGAGTTTTATGTAATTCCCTCCGAGCCTGACTGGATTCATCAGGAGCAGGCGCTGCCGTTCAATCCGGTATCAGGGTCGTTCGCCCCGCTGCGAAAGAACTTCGATGTGAAAAACGTCAATGGCGGCATTACCGCCCGCATAAGTGCCGAGCCCTTCCTGAGCAATGGCAGGGACACGGACAACATCCCGCTAATCGTAACGTTCAACCGCAAACGCCTGAGCCTCGTTTCCGAGCCGGTCATCACTGGACTCGATGGCCAGGCAGGCCAGCGGGTGGGCCTGGAAATTGCCGCGGCATTACCGGTGGACGGTTATCAGCCAGGCAGTTACTACGGCAGTGTGCACATGATTTTTGAAGCGCTGGCGCCTTGATCATTCATCCGGGAGGACATCACTGCGCTTACCGGCGTTTGGGCCGCTGGTTGGGTAATTGTCAGCTGTGCGGGCGTCGCTCGGCTCTGATCTCGCCACAAGGATTTTTCAGAATGAAAAGCAGTCGATTCAACAATGTTTTAAAGCGTCTGGTAGCGGGCATTGGGTTGTCTGCGTCACTGAGTCTGACGGCTCAGGCGCTTACACAAAATATCGACGCGTCGTTTCGACCCGATGCGGCAAACCCGCAAATGAACAAGTTTCGCAACGACACACCGGTATCAGGAGTCTGTGCGGGGCACATTCCGGCGCGATGCAAGGCGCTTAACATCTTCACGATTCGTGATGCAGCTTTTCGAGCATATTCGAACGGGCCCATTCTGCCCGGCGCCGATCTGAGAAACACTGCGATGTTTAAGGTTCCGTCTGAATGGCGGCCATTACCCGTCACCCACGGCACTACCGGCGAGGTGGAAACCGTTGAGGTGCGTATTGCAGGCATCGGACACCGATGGGACTTACCCCGTCCGCCGGGCGTTGCTGCGTGGGGATTACCAGGACCGCCGCCGATTGACTGGATGCGGCGGTGGCTTGACGGAGTTGCCCCTTGTGTCGGGACCAATTACATCGCTGCGAGCACTTCTCTGGCCCTGTTCTTCTGGCTCGTTCCTGAAAATGCAGGCGCGTGCGGGATGGCACCAGGCACTGAAATCCCCCGACTTTCGTACAACCACCTGGAATACGCATACGAACTCAGAACGCCTAATCCGTTAACCATGTCCACCGGCAACTACACCGGCTCCATCACCTACACCATGGGGCCGGGACAGGATTTCGACTTCGGCGACATCATGATCCCTACTGACAACCTGTACACCTTCAACTTCAATCTGTCGGTGCAACACACGCTCAAAGTTGAAGTCCCGCCGGGCGGGCAGCGGGTCGAGTTATTGCCCCAGGGTGGCTGGCAAGCCTGGCTGAATCAGGGGCGCAAACCGACGCGACTGTTCCGCGACCAGACCTTTAACCTGTCTGCTTCTTCGCGCTTCAAGATGAACCTGGAATGCCAATACGTCAGTGGTAACAACTGCGCGCTCCTGGAGCCGAATGCCGGCCACGTTGTGCCGCTAGAAGTCAGCGTCACGCTGCCGAGCGGATTGACCGACGCGTCGAACGAGCCGGTCAATCGTCGTCCATTGCGTCTGGATGGAGTCGGCACCGAGTTGTTCCAGCCCGGTATTTACGTGGACCGCAAACCGGGCACGCTGCATTTCGAAGTGGCGCGTGATGAAGTTGAAGAGATGATCAAACAGGGTGTTTCACGCCATTACTCGGGCAATGTCACCGTCATCTGGGATTCGCAAGTCTGAGCCTTGCCTGAGTAATCGGACGCTGCGGTGGAGCGACCTGTGGGTATGACGACAATCATCGCCATACCCACAGGGTTGCTGCGGATGCCGTTTCAGATTCCAGCGTTTTTCATCGCTGTACGGGTCAATCGTCTGCCCAGCGCCTGCTCCTCATCGCCGATGTCGGTGTACAGCCGTTCGTACACTGCGTCGCTCATGGCTTGACCGGTGAAAACCGTAGAGTCGGGCACCGATAGCTGCCGGGCAAGGTTTTGCAGCGCCACTTTCAGCGACGCTTTTTGCGCTTCAGGCAAGTCTTTGCCATCCGCCCAGGCTTGTTGCGCTGCACGCAACTCGTCCAGTTGTTCGGCTTTGCCTTCGTAGATTTTTGCGTTGTTTTTGAATTGGCCTGGGTAAGTGTCGCGTAAGTACTCCAACCAGAAAATCTGCTCGAGCATGTTGTTGACCAGACCGTCGCCCTCTTCCAAGGCAATAACCGTGTCATACGCTTGATCGATAGTCGCCTGATCGACGCCAGCGATCTGTGACCAAAGCCTGTCTTGAGACTGCCAAGGCAGCTCCAAGCGCTCGGCCAGACCGGTTTCATAGGCTAAATGCACTTCCACTTCATCAGGTCGTCCCTGGCGGGCGGCCATATCGGCACGGGCGACTTCGTTGACTTGCTCAAGGCGGGCAGCGCCTCTTGCCAGTATCACCAGTTTGCCCTCCAGCTCTGCCTGTGACGTCGAATACGAATACGCCTCTGAGGCGAGTACCTTGATTCCCATGTGGTTGAACATCTGCGCGCCGGCATTGGCGCAGGTCGTCGGTGCCGTGGATTCGGTGAACAGTTCATTGCGCACTTTGGGATCGAGATAAGCGGCGTCGATCATTCGCCAGACGCGATCGGTGAGTTGCTTGCGAGCGTCACCACCGTTTCGGTAGTCGGCGGATGACAGCAGTTTTTCGATGACCTGAAAGAACCCCAGAGAATCGGGTTCTGTCGCCAGGTCGTGCCATGCTTCAAGCCTGAACGGAGTGCGCGCGGACTCGCTGGTGCCCCAACGTGTCCGGCCAGGCATCCGCCAGAGCTCCACATCCCGGTCAGCCAGTTCACTGTAGTAATGCTGGGGGTCGATGCCGACCGAGATTCGATACTCGCGATAGGCCAACAGATTGGTTTCCGATAGATCCTCGGCGCTAAGGCGTGTGCGCGCAATGAGCAGCGCCTGACCGGAACCTGCTGGCACCTCGGGGATTCGATTAATGGGGTTTTCCTGCATGTCCAGAAAGAAACTCTTGGGCCGGCGTTTTTTGAAAACGCCCTCCGGCCAGCCATCGATGCCGGTTTTGTTCAGGCTCAATACTTTCAGATGTGGCATGCGCTCGACATTGACCGCGCGGCCCAACGGATTGCCGTCCAGCCTCAAGCTTTCCAGGCGCGTGAGATTGCGCAGACTCTCGACGTCGGCGGCGGTCAGTGCAATCCGGTTGTCGCTCAGACGCAGCGTCTCAAGCATGTGCATGTTGCCGATGCCTTCAGGCAGTTGCGTCAGATGGCACTTTCTGGCGCTTAAATGACGCAGTTGCCGGAAGTCTTTCAGCAGGCCTTTGGAGTGGATGGCAAAGCGTGAGTTATCCACATTCAGCGAGGTGATCTGTTCAAGGTACTTGCCCAGTTCCGGTAGTTTTTTCCACCACGTCACAAGATTGCTGGGGAACAGGTCGGTCGACAGGTCCAGCGTGTATCCCTCGTCCAGATGGGCGCTGTGTTTGTCGAAGAACCTGGCCTTTCGTTTGAAACATTCGATCAGTTGGTCAGCGATGTGTTGTCCGCCACCGCCGACGAAATTCCGTGGGTCTGATATCGGGTAATCCGGTTGATCCCACTGCCACCTGCGAAGTAACACACGCAGGTCGTCGAGCTCTGTTTCCAGACGCATCAGTGTGGCGATCGCGCCTTCCTGGGTACTCAGCGACTGGACAAACTGCCTGACTTCTCGCTCGTTGAAATGGGGATACAAATCTTCTACCCGCGAGGTGAGGTTGGCATCATGCATCGACTGCTTGGGCCCACGCAGCAGCAGTAACTCCTCTCGTCGCCACTCAGGCACACGCCCTCGATCGTCAAGGATGATCCGCCGCTCGGCCGGCGTTGCGGTCTGCGCGATGACCCACTGTTTGAACAGGTACCCATCGCCGCGGCGCAACCCCAGCGTTTTCAATTGCGCGTCAGGCAACGCCTGCAAGACGCCTTGATACAGATCAGTCGGCCCATGCAACTTTGTGCCTTGGGCGTCATGAACTTCATAGCGGCTGCTGACCTTGACCAGAATTCGTACGGTGGCGGCATCTTCCGGGCCCGCCTGGCAAGTCAGCTCTGCATCGAAACGGGCGACGCGCAGCTCGATGCGCACACCTTCCAGTGAATTGCTGTAAAGGCGCAACGCATTGAGCGTCATGCGTTCGGTATCGAGGTTCGTCAGTGATTGTCTGTAAAAACCTTCATGCGCCCGCGCGGTTCGCGTTTCCAGCTGCAGCTCTCGGGCGATGCGTTTGAGGCGCAAGGGCAGGCGACTCTCGGCAATCATGATCGCCCGTTCGGCGCTGGTAGCCGTGGCCAGGAGATTGTCGATGCCTTGCGCCGGGATCTCGGGAAACGCAGCGCGGATCAGTGGCGCCAGGCTTTTATCCTTGAATACTTCACGACTGGCGTAATCTTCGTTGAACAGTTGGGTGCGCCCACTCTCTGTCACGGCGACTATGCGCTTGCGCAAAGCGGTAACGCGAGTAACCAGCGATGCCGGAAGGATGTTTGCCGGGACATCGAGAATGATCGCCGTGCCGTTTTCATCCAGCGTCTCCATCACCACCTTCAACAGTTCGCCGTTGAAGAATTGTTGCTCCTGGAGTTGAACAATCAGCTTTTGGCCCGCCGAAGCGTCTGTGCCGGTGTGCTCCCAGATCGTTTGGTGCGTGACGTCAATAATCCGCATTGAGGCTTTTTCGGGCCACATGCCATGAGCTGTAAGTATCTGCAGTTGTGTCACGGGGTCCGCTTTTGCATAGACCCGCGGGTCGTCGCTGCTCATCAGGTCGATGAATGTCTGGATGTCCAAGTCAACATCAAGGCGCTCTATCGTATCGGTCAGCAGAGTGGGAGGACGCAGGTTCTCGACATACATGCCACGCAATTCAGCGGGGTCGGTGCCGCTGATCTTGCGCGCTGTTTCGAGCTGGGCATCGCTCAGATCCGCCACCGCAGGGCCAATGCGACGCAGTAAAGTGGCGTCGTCCCAGGTCCGCGGTTGCTCGCCTTCGAGCACATAGGCACCGGCGCCATTGAGCACAACTTGCGGTTGATAGGCTTCAGTGCGCTCAGGGTGTTTCAAGCGAGTCGTGCCGGTTTGCGCATCGCGCGTGAGTTCATAGTGTTTGTCCTGCGCACGCAGAATTTCCTTGCCCTCGTACGAGTGCACGCCAGTTGCGTCGGGCTTGGCCCCCTGCGGCAGCTTGATTGTTTTATGTTCATAGGGAACGTGATCCGGGTGCCAAAGCGTGTCACGACCATTGGGCAGTTTCACGGGCTTCATGCCCTCGATCAGCGGCGATAGCTTGAACTTGAACGCTCCCGCAATTTCGGCCCCGGCTGCAAAAGCCACCAGTTGAATGACATCCGTCACCACGCTGACCACGTGCTCGGCCGCCTCGAGGCCCAGGCCTTCAGCAAGGTCGATAATGCCTTCGATCACGTCATAGGTCAGTTGATAAACGGTGTAAGCCATCATCAGTTCGCCCAGCCCCGGCACGAACGGCGTCGCTATCAGTAAGGCAACGTTGAAAATGTCCGAGACGATTTTCTTGAAATTTTCCCACCAGGCCCAGCGCGCCTTGGTGTCCGTGTCGGCGGTGGACACGGCTACTTCCTTGGCGTCGTTGAGGATTTTGTCGAGTTTTTGCTGATAGGCGTGTGTCCAGTAATCGAGGGGTAGTGGCAGGTGCTCGAACTTCAGGTGAGCATTGGGCACGTCTTCTTGACGCCATGTCGGACGCGAGTCCGTCGGGTCATCCTTTTCGTGCCATACCACGTGACTGAGGCGCTGTTCGATGTCGGCGAAGAAGTGCCCGCGCTGTTGTTGATCGACGAACTGGCTGAAGAATTGGCGATAACTGAGTTGCGATGCAGCGCCGGTTTTGTTTTCGCGCAGTTGCCGCGTCAGCTCAGTCATGAAGGCCGCGGGTGATGTGTATTCCTTCAGCGGATGTTCCGGATCATGGGGGACATAGGCGATGAGCCGGCGGATGCCTCGGCTGTCTTTGCGGGCGGGGATCAAGAGCAGAACACCGGTCAGGCGTGCCTCCATTATGGAAAGATCACGGCACTGCATGTGTTGGCCATCGAGCGGTGGCAGAGGGGCGCCATTTGCCAGCGCGGTCATCAGCTTGTAAGCGTCGAACTGGATATCGCCGGTGGTCAACGCCAACTGGGCGGCGGCGCTTAATGCATCCTTGAGACTTTGCGTCACCTTGTGCTTGATGACGGCGACGGCCACCGGTTCGCTGGGCAGCAGGTAACTTTGCAGGTGTTGCTTGTACAGTCCGCCGATGTCCAGTTCCCTGCACAGCGCCTGGAACTGGCTGATGGTCATCTTTGCCTTGATCGGCAAGATATCGAAGTGCCCGCGGTTGTCGGGTTGGCTGATGTATTGCGAATCGGCAAGTACCGTTTCGGTTTTTGCGAAGTTGTGCAGCGCGGCGTCCAGCAGGGAGACGGTCCGAGTCGTGACACCGCCCAAGGTATCGATCGTGTACCAAGCCCCCTCTTTAGGGATGTACAAACGCAGGAAGGTTGTCTTGACGTCATCCGTGACTGCGTATTTTTCCAGGAGCTTGGCCTGAAGCAGAGGCGCCGCGAATGTACGCACGTCCTGGAGTTTTTCGAACAGCGTGTCGACCTGATTCTGAGAGCCCCAGGCCTTCAGGTTGGCAGTTTTCAATTGGGCATGTTGAGCGGCGGGCGCGGTGTTGTACCAGGGCTCGATCTTCAGTGCTGCGCTCGCCAGTGCCTTGCCTCGGCCGAGGCTCGCGGTTTTGAAGTTTTCGCTCAGGGTCGAGCTTATGAAGTCGTAGTGCCGACCTTTACTTGGGGCAGGCGTGGAGGTGTCAGGCATGGCAATCATCCTTGATTGATTAAGAATGATCAGCCTATCCACTGGGGGGCAAAACAACAGTCTAAAAATTGCTGTATTAGCGGCACTTCTGCCCGATTATTCGCTGAGTATTTGAATCTTTAAAATAGCGGATTACCACCTGCTGCGACGCCAGTTAGTGTTGCGCTGAGGATGCAACGCTTGAACCCCCAACCGGGCGACATTGCGAATCGCTGCCCGGTTGCAGATACGCCGTGAGAATCGGCGCCATGCCCTTGAGCACCTGCGTCGGCAGGGCCGACGTGAATTTGAAGTTCTCCGCCGAGCGCCCCGGAACGAACGCGGTGAGGGTGCCGAAGTGGTGATCGCCGATGTAGAACACGAAGGTCGCGGTGCGGTTGATCGACTTCGAACTGAGGATGCGTCCGCCTGAGCCGATGGCTTCGATGCGGTTATCACCGGTACCGGTTTTGCCACCCATGGCCAGCGGAGTGCCATCGGCCAGTTTGAAACTGCCGGAAACACGTTTGGCCGTACCGGCGTCCACCACTTGCGAAAGCGCCTCGCGCATGGCATCGGCGACTTCGGACGGCATGACCCGTTTGCCAACGTGCGGGTCGTTGACCAGTCGGGTTTCGTAAGGGGTGTCGGCGGCAAAATGCAGGCTGTCGATACGCAGGGTCGGCATACGCACGCCATCGTTGAGGATGGTGCCGATCAGTTCGGCCAGCGCTGCCGGGCGGTCGCCGGAGCTGCCGATGGCGGTGGCCAGCGACGGCACGAGATGATCGAACGGGTAACCGACTTGCTGCCAGCGTTGATGAATCTCAAGAAACGCTTCGATCTCGAGCATGGTACGAATGCGGCTGTCGCGGGCGCCCTTGTGCTTGCTTTTGAACAGCCAGCTGTAGACTTCCTGACGTTCGAAGTGACTGGCCTTGACGATCTGGGTGAAGGTCGCGTCCGGGTGATTCAGCAGGTAGCCGATCAGCCACAGATCGAGCGGGTGAACCTTGGCGATAAAGCCTTGATCCGGCAAATCGTAGCTGCCCGGGCCGTAGGAATCGTAGAGACGGATGAGGCGATCGTCAGTGAGTTTTTCGCTGAGTTTGGCGCCCTTGAGGTGCGAGCGCACGAAACTGTTGAAGTCTTCCTGACTGGCGTTCGGCAGCAGATAACGGTGCACGGCGGCGATGCGGATCGGGGTCGGGCGCATGCTGTCGAGGAACGTGTCGAGACGCGCTTGCGTGTCCTTGTTCTTGTACTTCTTCCAGAACTTGAGCAGGAACGAGGTGCCTTCGCGATCGGCAAAACCCGCCAGATACTCCTGGCGCCGCGGGTCACGATCATCCTTGAGCAACTCGGCGCTGCTGTTGGGACCGGAGTAAGTGGTGTAACGCACGATATCGCGCATCAACCGAATGAACGGCAAGTTGATCGACTCGCGCAGGGAATCGCGCAGGGTCGGCAGACGGCCGTTGTCTTCCTTGCGAAAGTTATTGAAGGTGTGCAACCCGCCGCCGGTGAAAAACGCTTCTCCGGGGCTGGCCGAGTATTTGCGATCCAGCGCGGCGGCGAGCAGCTTCGACAGGTCGTGATCCTTGTTCTGGATCAGGTAATCGACGACCCAGCGGCTGAGGCGATCCTGGTCCGGCACCTCGATCTTTTTCAATTCCGGCACGCCCATGGCGCCGTACTTGTCGTGCAACTCGGCGATGATTTGCAGGTAGGTAGTGAGCACGCGCATCTTGGCCGTCGAACCCAATTCCAGTTTGCTGCCTTCATTAATGTCGAACGGCTGGTCGGTGCTGTCGGTCTGCACCCGCACGCGCGAACCGTCCGGGGTCAGTTCGAACAGGGTGAAGCTGTAGCGCACCTGAGTGGTGCTGGTCGGCGTCAGCAAGCGTTCGCCAATCAGACCGACTTCGGCGGCGTAGGCCGGGTCGGCGAGTTTTTTCAGGTAGGCAGTGGCTTGGGTTTGCAGTTCGCCTTGCAAGGTGCTGGTGGCCGAGAGGTCGAGCCGGTCGAGGTCGTACAGCGGCCGGTTGAGCATACTCGCCAGACGGCTGCGGGCAACGCTGATGCCTTTGTTGGTTTCGATCGGTTGCATCGTCGGTTGGGTCTGCCAGTCACGATAGCTGACGATGCTGGCCAGTGCGGCATCGGCCAGCGCGCTGTCGATCACGCCGCTTTGCTTGAGCAGGCGCAAGTGGCTGTCGGTGAGGTTGGCGAGTTCTTCGCGGCCCCTGGTCAGGTAATACGAAGGGCGACGCTGGGCGATCATCAACGAGAGCATTTCACGCAGGGCCAGGCCTTTGTCTGCCATGGTTTTGGGGTCGGTCTGCGGGCTGTTGAGCTGCTCGTTGGCCTTGACGAAATCAGTGCCGTACCAGACCCGAAGGCCTTCGGCCATGCCATGTACTTCACCGTGCCCCGGTACGGCAGACAACGGCACGCTGTTGAGGTAATCGCGAATGATGTTTTGTCGTGCGCCCAGGGTTTGCGGGCCGGGTTGATAGGCGCGCACGCTGGCGGAAATCATCTGGCGGATTTTCTCGGCGCCCGAAAACGTCAGCCCGTCAGGTGAGTGGCGATATTTTTCCAGTTGCGTCGCCAGCGTACTGCCGCCAGCCGATTGCCCGGGCAGGTGCAGCACCTTCGCCACTTGCGACCAGGCGGCCATGCCGAACCGTGGCCAATCCACTGCCGGGTTGGCCAGCGGTTGCTTGGGGTCGAGCAGAAAGCGGTTTTCGATGAATAGCAGGCTGCTGACCACCACCGGCGGAATCGCCGCGAAGTTCGAATACAGTTGTTGCGGATAGTTGTACTTGTACAGCGGCGCGGCGCGGCAATCGGTGATCGACAACCCGGCCTGGATCTTCTCGGAATAAGGCACAAACATGCCTTTGTCGGTGTAGCTGAGCAGGGCGGGTGAAAAGCGCGACTGCTCGGTAACGACATAATTGCGCTTGATCAGGCGCGGCAGGAATTCATCGAGCGAGCTGTAACCCAGGCGCAAATCGAAGGGCCCGTTGCCCGGATAGCGAATGGCTTCACTGGGGCCAGGTTCCAGTTTGTAGGTCAGCGAGGCGGCATATTGGCTGAGTTCACGGGATTGAAAACGCGAGGTGCGCATTTCTTTGGACGCACCAAGCCCTACCACCACTGCGATAATCAGTAGCAACAACCAGAAAGCCTTCCACCCGTGCCGGCTGCGGCGGGGTTTTTCAGGGACAGGCGCTTGATCATCCACACGTTCAGTCGGAACCACGGCTTTACTCGAATCGGTTTGCCACAAAGCGCCCATAGTCGATTGATCCATTCACGCAGATTGATCGGACTTGTTTGAAGCTTAGACGGTGGTTGGCGCTGGTGAGGAAATTGTGTGGGGGTGGGGGCTGAACAAATCTGGAACGCCCACATTTACATGCGATGAGGGATTTTCCTGTGGCAAGGGGATTTATCTGTATCAAAAGGATTTATCTGTATCAAGGGGATTTATCTGTATCAAAAGGATTTATCTGTGGAAAGGGGATTTATCTGTGGCGAGGGGATTTATCCCCGTTCGGCTGCGCAGCAGTCGCAGATCAGTAACACGCGGTGTGTCTAGAGAAACTGGTTGTCAGGTTTGAGGGCTGCTTCGCAACCCAACGGGGATAAATCCCCTCGCCACAGAGTCCCTTCAATACAGATAAATCTCCTCAGCACAGGTAATGACCACCAGCACAGATAAATCTTCTCAGCACAGGTAATGACCACCAGCACAGATAAATCTTCTCAGCACAGGTAATGACTACCAGCACAGATAAATCTTCTCAGCACAGGTAATGACCTCCAGCACAGATAAATCTCCTCAGCACAGGTAATGACCTCCAGCACAGATATATCCCCTCACCACAGGTAATCCCTGTGAATTCAGTTTTATAGCCAGCAGGCATCCCAGAGGGGGTAGTCGCCGATTTTATCTACCAAACCTGCACGTAGTGGGTTGGCAATGATGTACCGAGCGAACGGCTTCAAGTCTTCACCGTCACGGATGGCGCGGTCGTGGTAGCCGGTTTGCCACAATGGGCCGCGGCGTGCGATTTTTTTATTCACCGCGTGGGTGCAACGCGCCTTGATAGCGCCGATGACTTCGCCAAGAGTGCCGGTCTTCAATTGCATTAACCAGTGAAAATGGTCAGGCATCACAACCCAGGCGATTGACTCAACGTGATCTTTCTCATGTGCGCGACGAAGTTCTGTAACCAAGAGGCGCCCGGTCTGAAAATCTGAAAATACAGGCTGGCGATTGTGAACCACGGCGGTGATGAAGTAGGCGCGGCCGATTTCTGATCTTCGGCCGAAGCGCAGGTGGTGGGAGTTGGGTTGGACTGGCACGTTCGCTTCCTTGCACTCATTAATCATGATTCAAGGCTAGTACCTGGTTACTCAAGTTGGATCTGCAAAGGCTGAACGAAATTTCTGATTCTTATGAAGTCTTTGTGATGAACAGATTTATCTGTGGCAAGGGGATTTATCTGTGGAAAGGGGACTTATCTGTGGAAAGGGGACTTATCTGTGGCGAGGGGATTTATCCCCGTTCGGCTGCGCAGCAGTCGCAGATCAGTAACACGCGGTGTGTCTAGAGAAACTGGTTGTCAGGTTTGAGGGCTGCTTCGCAACCCAACGGGGATAAATCCCCTCGCCACAGAGTCCCTTCAATACAGATAAACCTCCTCAGCACAGGCAATTCCTTGCAGCACAGATAAATCTCCTCAGCACAGGCAATTCCTTGCAGCACAGATAAACCTCCTCAGCACAGGCAATTCCTTGCAGCACGGATAAACCTCCTCAGCACTGGCAATTCCTTGCAGCACGGATAAATCTCCTCAGCACAGGTCAAACCCTGCCTCAAGCAATTCAGTGTCTTGCAAGGTGCCGGGATAGAGCCTTCCAACAAAAAATGCTGCCAAAGCAGGGGCATGACGATGCACCAATGCTGTGCAATACTCGGCGCCTTTTTCGACGGCGAATATTCCTACATAAACCAGTTAATGCCTCTCCGAAAATGGGGCTTTTACCGAGAGTTCTCGCTAAATGTTGCGGTTTATAGAGTGAAATAACCTGTCGTAAGCTTTTTATACTGCACGCCCCGCTGATCTTGCAGGTTTTGTCCTACAAGACGCGTCCGCCCACAAAGCAGGCGCGGTTTCATGCGAGCCAAGGCCTATCGGCTGACGCTTCGACACTCGGTGGTCATATCCAATAACAAGACGAGGTTGAACCCCTATGCCAGTTGGCAATCACCTGCCTCACGGCGAAACCGCTCAGGGCGGTCCGCTCAAACGCGAACTTGGCGAACGGCATATTCGCCTGATGGCGCTCGGCGCCTGTATCGGCGTCGGCCTGTTTCTAGGTTCGGCCAAAGCCATCGAAATGGCCGGCCCGGCGATCATGATTTCCTACATTCTTGGCGGTCTGGCGATCCTGGTGATCATGCGCGCCCTCGGCGAGATGGCCGTGCACAACCCGGTGGCCGGGTCGTTCAGCCGCTAGGCGCAAGACTATTTGGGCCCATTGGCGGGCTTTCTCACTGGCTGGAACTACTGGTTCCTGTGGCTGGTGACCTGCGTCGCGGAAATCACCGCCGTCGCCGTGTACATGGGCGTCTGGTTCCCTGATGTGCCGCGCTGGATCTGGGCCCTCGCGGCATTGATCAGCATGGGCTCGATCAACCTGATCGCGGTGAAGGCTTTCGGTGAATTCGAATTCTGGTTCGCCCTGATCAAGATCGTCACCATCATTGCCATGGTGATCGGCGGCGTCGGCATCATCGCCTTCGGTTTCGGCAATGACGGCGTGGCACTGGGGATTTCCAACCTGTGGGCCCATGGCGGCTTCATGCCCAACGGCGTGACCGGTGTGCTGATGTCCCTGCAAATGGTCATGTTCGCCTACCTCGGTGTCGAGATGATCGGCCTGACCGCCGGTGAAGCGAAGAACCCGCAGAAGACCATCCCCAACGCAATCGGCTCGGTGTTCTGGCGGATTCTGCTGTTCTACGTCGGCGCCTTGTTCGTGATTCTGTCGATCTATCCTTGGAACGAAATCGGCACGCAGGGCAGTCCGTTCGTGATGACCTTCGAGCGTCTTGGCATCAAGACTGCCGCCGGCATCATCAACTTCGTGGTGATCACCGCCGCATTGTCATCGTGCAACGGCGGCATCTTCAGCACCGGGCGCATGCTCTACAGCCTGGCGCAGAATGGCCAGGCGCCGGCTCCTTTCGCCAAGACCTCGAACAATGGCGTGCCGCGTCGTGCGCTGTTGCTGTCGATCGCCGCGTTGCTGCTGGGCGTGCTGCTCAACTATCTGGTGCCGGAAAAAGTCTTCGTCTGGGTGACCTCGATTGCGACATTCGGCGCGATCTGGACCTGGGTGATGATCCTGCTGGCGCAGCTGAAATTCCGCAAAGGCCTGAGCGCCAGCGAACGTGCCGCACTCAAGTACAAAATGTGGCTGTACCCGGTCAGTTCGTACTGTGCGCTGGCGTTCCTGGTGCTGGTGGTCGGCTTGATGGCGTACTTCCCGGACACGCGTGTGGCGCTGTATATAGGCCCGGCGTTTTTGGTGCTGCTGACCGTGATGTTTTATGTGTTCAAGCTGCAACCAACCAATGTCTCGCAGGGCGCGGTGCGTTCGGCTTCGTAAGTTGTAAACGCTGAAACAGCAAAGCCCCGGTCTTTTAGATCGGGGCTTTTTTGTGCGCGCAGACTTCTCCGTGGCGTATTCAGGCCGCCGCCACTTCCTGCGGCTCAAAGCTGTCCGCCCGTGCCATCTGCCACATCCGCGAATAGAATTCGCCACTCACTTCGCCGGTCAGCAACTCACCCGGTTTCAAGAACACGTGCAACTGCGAGAACAGCTTGATCTCGGTCGCCGACATGCGTCGCACCAGATGCTTGGCCGACAGTTGCGATGGATGATCGAGCCCGGCGGCAGCGAGCATTTCTGCCAGCGCCTTGAGCGTGTTGCGATGGAAGTTGTAGACCCGCTGCGCCTTGTCCGGCACCACCAGCGCACGTTGGCGCAGGGCGTCCTGGGTGGCGACGCCGGTCGGGCATTTGTTGGTGTGGCAGCTTTGCGACTGGATGCAGCCGATGGCGAACATGAAACCGCGCGCGGAGTTGGCCCAGTCGGCGCCGATGGCCAGCACGCTGGCGATGTCGAAGGCGCTGACGATTTTGCCGCTGGCGCCGAGTTTGATCTTGTCGCGCAGATTCAGGCCCACCAGCGTGTTGTGGACGAACAGCAGACCTTCGCGCATCGGCACGCCAATGTGGTCGGTGAATTCCACGGGTGCCGCACCGGTGCCGCCTTCCTTGCCATCAACCACGATGAAGTCTGGAAGGATGCCGGTTTCCAGCATGGCTTTGGCGATGCCCATGAACTCCCACGGATGGCCGAGGCAGAATTTGAAACCCACCGGTTTTCCGCCGGACAGTTCGCGCAGTTGCTGGATGAAATGCATCAGTTCAATCGGCGTGGAAAACGCGCTGTGGCGTGACGGCGAGATGCAGTCTTCGCCCATCATGATGCCGCGGGTGTCGGCTATTTCCCGGGTGACTTTGTGTTTGGGCAGGATCCCACCATGGCCCGGTTTGGCGCCCTGGCTCATCTTGATTTCGATCATGCGCACTTGCGGGTTCTGCGCCTGGGTGGCGAAGCGTTCCGGGTCGAACCGGCCATCGCTGGTGCGGCAGCCGAAGTAGCCGCTGCCCAGTTCCCAGGTCAGATCGCCGCCGTGTTCGCGGTGATACGGGCTGATGCTGCCTTCGCCGGTGTCGTGGGCGAAGTTGCCGAGTTTTGCGCCCTGATTCAACGCACGAATGGCGTTGGCGCTGAGCGAGCCGAAGCTCATCGCCGAGATGTTGAACACCGATGCCGAGTACGGTTGTGTGCACTGTGGGCCGCCGACGGTGACGCGAAAACTGCTGGGGTCGCTGAGCGGGGCTGGACGCATCGAATGGCCGATGAATTCGAAACCGGATTGGTACACATCGATCAAGGTGCCGAACGGTTTATCGGCGCTTTCATTTTTCGCCCGCGAGTACACCAGTGAGCGCTGAGCGCGGGAGAAGGGCAGGGCGTCGCTGTCGGATTCCAGCAAGTATTGGCGAATCTCCGGGCGGATACCTTCAACCAGATAACGGATGTTGCCCAAAATCGGGTAATTACGGCGCACCGCGTGTGGGCTTTGCAGCAGATCGAACAGACCGAGCAGGCTTAGCGCGCCAGTGACGGCGGTAAACGGCCACAGCCAGTCATGTTCGAGAAAAGGCAGGCTGGCGAGGGTGAAAATCACACAGCCGGCAAAGAAGGCGTAGCGGCTCAGGAGGGACAGGCTCATACGGTTTCCTTGGTTCGGACTTTGTAGGGCAGACAGGGATTCTGCGCCAACGAAGAAACCGTGAACAGGGAGACCATTTGCCTATTTCGGCGTCAGGCAACAGATTGACGCACTGGCAACAGCACACGGAACGTGGTGCCAGCCCCGAGTTCGCTGCGCACCGAAATATCCCCGCCGTGTTTTTTCACGATGCCATAGGACAGGGACAAACCCAGCCCTGTGCCTTGCCCCACCGGTTTGGTGGTGAAGAAGGGGTCGAATATTTTCTGCAAGGTGTCGGGCGCGATTCCCGAACCGTTGTCGGCCACTTCGATCCACGCGGTTTCCCCTTGCAGCCCCGTGCGCAGGGTAATGACGCCGCGTTCAGGTCCCATGGCCTGCGAGGCATTGACCACCAGGTTCATGATGACCTGATTGATCTGTGACGGCAGGCATTCGATGTCCGGAAGATCCTGATATTCCTTGACCACATCGGCCTTGTATTTAAGTTCGCTGGCGACGATGTTCAGGGTCGATTCGATACCTTGTTGCAGATTGGCCCACTGCCATTGTTGCTGGGTGTCGACCCGGGAGAAGTCCTTCAGGTCTTTGACGATCTGGCTGACGCGACCGATGCCCTCCTTGGATTCCCTGATCAACACTGGAATATCCTCAAGCAAGAAACCCAGTTCGAGGTCTTCGCGCAGTTTTTGCAGTTGCGCGGCGGGTTCGGGCGCGAGCGTTTGCCCGGCGCTCTGATAGGCGTCGAGCATGCTCAGTAACTGCTGAAAGTAGCCGTCCAGAGTACCGAGGTTGGAGGAAATGAAGCCGATCGGATTATTGATTTCATGGGCAACCCCGGCCGCCAGTTGGCCGAGCGAGGCGAGCTTTTCCGACTGCACCAGTTGGCCTTCCAGTTGTTTGCGCTCGTCGATCTCGCGCTGCAAGGCCACGCTGGCCTGCTTGAACTGGTCGGTGCGCTGATCCACCAGATGTTCCAGATGATGCATTTGCAATGAGGCGCGTTCGGTCATCTGCCATTTGGTCAGCAAGGTATTGGCCATTTGCTGGACTTCAATGTTGTCGAAGGGTTTTTTCAGGATCAGCAGACGGTCGTGGGCCTGCAGACGATCCAGTAACTCGTCCCAGGAATAATCGGAATACGCCGTGCAGACGACCACCTGCAATTGCGGATCCTGCTGCCAGAGGTGTTCGATGGTTTTCGCGCCGTCCCAACCGTCGGGCATGCGCATATCGACAAACGCCAGGGCATAGGGGCGTTGCTCCTGCAAGGCGAGGTTGAGTTTGGCCAGTCCTTCCTCGCCACCATAAGCCGAGTCCAGCTCGAAAATTGGTCGTTGGGGGCGGGCAGTCGCACCAAACAGCGCCGCTTCCATCTCGTCCAGTTCTGCCGAGTGCGCCAGGGGCGGAGTGAGAATCTTGCGAAAGTCTTCGTGAATCGACGGCATGTCATCGATCAGCAAAATGCGACGGTTCGACAGTTCGCTCATGCGTTCTCCGTTACGGTGATCAGCGGAAGTTGCAAGGTGAACAAGGCCCCCAGCCCCGGTCCGTCGCTGTGGGCAGTGAGGTGGCCGTTCATTTCGATCGCCGCCAGCGCGCAGCTGTGCAGGCCAAAACCGTGGCCTTCCTTGCGCGTGGTAAAACCGTGAGCAAAGATCCGTGTCATGTTTTCCGGGGCGATGCCTTCACCATCGTCCCTGACGCTGATTTGCAGAAAGGTGTCGTCAACGATTTCTACCCCGAGCGTCATGGTCCGAGGGCGGTTGCTGAGGTCGGTCATGGCGTATTTGGCGTTGCTGATGAGGTTGATCAGAATCAGCAGCAAACGGTGTTTGTCGCCCATCACCTGGGGCACTTCAGCGTATTGCCTGACCACGGTGACGTGATGGCGAGTCAGCGCGCCGGCATTCATGCGCAGGGCGTCTTCCAGCAGTTCGTCGATATACAGCGGTTCGGTCATGCTGTTGGCCCCCGCGTAGGATTGCTGGGTGGCGACGATGTCCTTGATGTGGTCGACGCTTTTGTTCATTTGTCCCAGTTCGTCGGCCATTTCCTGCTGTTCCAGAGCAATCGCGCTGACCAGTTGATTGAGATAGCCGGGCAGCAATTTGCCCTTGTCGTCTTCACTGAGAAAATGCCCGAGGTCGTCGGGGTGTTCGTTGATCAGTTGCATGGCTTTGCCCAGGCCAAGTGCCTTGCTGCTGCGCAGTTTTCGCCCGATCAGTTCGCAGGAGATGTTCACGCTGTTGAGCACGTTGCCGACGTTGTGCAGCACGTTGGTGGCGATTTCCGCCATGCCGGCCTGACGTGCAGCGCCGAGCAGCTCGCTCTGGGCGTTCTTGAGTTCCTGGGTGCGTTCTTCCACCCGTTGTTCCAGAACATCGTTGGCATTTTGCAGGGCGTTGTTGACCCGGTGGATCTCGGCGAAGCTGCGGATCAGCCGGATGGCCAGCCACAGCAGCGATAACATCAGCAGCACGGAAAACAGCAGCATGTAGAAGTGGTACTCGCGATCGATCTTTTCGACCCGTTGCTGATCCTGGTTGAGCATGTGGGTGATGTCGTCCAGACGTTCGGCCACGGGAACGGCTTCGATGTTTTCCAGCAGTTCGTTGACGATGGGCTGCTCGCGCAAAATCAGCGCGACGTGACTGCTGAGAATCTTCACCGGCGCATGGAATTCTTCCGGCAGGCGTTGCGCGTTCACCGCCAGTTTGTTCAGCCCCAGCTCAATGTCGGCGGCCTTGTCGGCAGAGGTGACCTGGGCGAATTCCAGGGCACTGAGCAGCAGGTCGTAAGTGTCGGTGGCGATGTTTTGTACTTGCAGTTTGTCGAGGTCGGACAAGTCCGCCAGTTGCGCCTGAATATCGTCTTCGGCGGTCGGCAGGAAGGCCAGGGAGTTACGCAACAAGGCGTTGTGTGACTTGAACTGCTCCACCAGGCGAGTCTTTTCCTGCATCGCTTTGAGAAAGCCTTCGTGAGCAGCGTTCCACTGCCTGGAGTCTTTGCGCCCATGCCCCGATTCCATTGTGGCGAAGCGCTCCCACAGCTTATGCATCGCGCTTACCGGGGACACCAGCGGGTCGTAGTTGTGGGAAATAGCTACCCGGGCCTTGAGTATTTCGTTTTCCCACAGGGCGTCCTGTTGGGTGATCTGGCGGATCAGGTCGCGCGACTCGGTGTATGTGATGGTCTGTTCGGAGCTGGACTTGAGGTAGAGGAACAACAGCGTCGAGGCCAGCAGGATGGCGAGCAGCGTGACCAACAGCAGGCTGGTTCTGCGTGACATCTTCTTCATGGCTTACCCTCCCATTGGCCGGACAGGGTCTTGAGAAACAGGATGATCAGGGTTTTGTCTTCTGCGCTCGGCATGCGCCCCAACTGATACTGGAACATCACGTCGACGGCCCGTTCGAGGTCGGGGGCTGAACCGTCGTGGAAGTACGGCGCGGTCAAGGCGACATTACGCAAACTCGGCACCTTGAATACCGCGCGATCAGCGTCGTCGCCGGTGACATTGAACCGTCCCAGATCAGCCGCCGTCGGGTTGCCGCGATCAGCGATGTAATCACCGAATACGCCGAACTTCTGGAACATGTTGCCACCGATGTTCACGCCCTGATGGCAGGCGATGCAGCCGTAGTCCTTGAAGCGTTGATAGCCGTACTTTTCTTCGAGGGTAAGGATGTCGGTATCGCCCAAAAGGTATTGATCGAAGCGCGACCCAGGGGACAACAAGGTGCGTTCGTAAGTGGCGAGTGCATTCTGGATATTGGCTTTGGTCACGGCGTCGGGGTAGGCGCCATCGAAGGCCTTGCGGTAACCGGGATCGTCGGTGATGCGTTGCACGACGGTTTTCCAGTCGCTGCCCATTTCGTGGGGGCTGGTAATGACATTGTCGGCTTGCTCCTCCAGAGTTTCGACCCGTCCGTCCCAGAATTGCCGGAAATTGAGGCTGGCGTTGAGCACCGTGGGCGTGTTGAACGCCACCGGTTTGCCATCGAAGCCCAGAGACTGGGCACGGGTGTCGGCACCGCCCTTGTCCAGTTGGTGGCAACTGGCGCAGGACAACGTGTTGTTGACCGATAGTCGCGGATCATTGAACAACTGGCGACCGAGCGCGGCGCGTTCGCGATTGGCGGGAGCAATCTCGGGCAAGGGCTTGAGTGGCTGGTTCAATGGTTCGCCAGCCGCGTTGACACAAACCCCACAGAACATGAAGGCCAGCGTGTAACGGAAAAGGATCATTGGAGATTGTCCCCCGTGCTGGTCGGCGGGCTGTCGCTGGAGGGCGATGGATCGTCCCAGGATCCCGGCAACCCTGTGCTCAGCAGTTGGGCAAATGCCGGCGCCGGCAAGGCTTCGCTGAAGTAGTAACCCTGAGCTTCTTCGCAATGGTGATCCTTGAGATATTTCAGTTGTGCTGCCGTTTCCACCCCTTCGGCGATGACGTTCAGGCTCAAACTCTTGCCCAGGCTGATGATCGCGCTGACCAGCGCGGCATCGCTGCTGTCACTGCTCAGACCACGAATGAATGATTGATCGATTTTCAGCACATCGATGGGAAAGCGGCGCAGGTAACTGAGGCTTGAATACCCAGTGCCGAAGTCATCGATGGCCAGCTTGACCCCCAGCGCTTTTAACCGTTGCAACGCGTTCATGGTCGCCTCGACGTTTTGCATCAGCACGCTTTCGGTGATTTCCAGCTCCAGCAAGCACGGGTCCAACCCTGTGTCTGCCAGCACCTGTTCGATACCCTCCACGAAGTGGCGCTGGCGAAAGTCGATGGCTGATGTGTTGACCGACATGCGGATCGGCGGCAATCCCGCTGCTTGCCATTGCCGCGTCTGGCGGCAGGCTTCGGCCAACACCCATTTGCTCAGCGGTACGATCAGCCCGCTGTCTTCGGCCACAGGAATAAAGTCTGAGGGGTAAACCCAGCCATGCCCCGGTTTTTGCCAGCGGACCAGCGCCTCCGCCCCGACGATCCGACCACTCTCCAGGGCGATTTTCGGCTGGTAGTGCAGGACAAATTCGTTGCGTTGCAAGGCCTGGCGAATACCTGATTCGATACCCTGCTGTTCCCGTGCGCGCTCATTCATCGCTTCGATAAAAAAACCGAAATTGTCCGGACCGCTGTCCTTGACGTTGCGCATGGCCGTTTCAGCCTTTTTGATCAGGTCGATGGCCTCGAGCCCGTCGTCCGGATAAACGCTCAAACCCACGCTGGCGGTGACGCTGACGTCATGCCCCGCGATCATCTGCGGAGTACGGATGATGCCCAGCAGTTTTTCGGCGATGCTGCGGGTCTGCTGGGGGTGGTTGATATCGGTGAGGATCACCACGAACTCGTCGGAGCCATAGCGAAAGACCGAGTCCGATTCGCGCACACTTTTGAGCAACTGCTGGCCAACCCGTTTGAGCATTTCGTCGCCGGCCGGATGCCCCAGCGCATTGTTGATGCGTTTGAAGCGATCCAGGCCGAGGAACAGCACCACCAGTTTTTTGTCATGGCGTCGGCAGGCGGCAAGGGACTGAGTCAGGCGGTCACCGAGCAAGGTGCTGTTGGGCAGTCCGGTGAGGCTGTCGTACTGCAACAGATGCGACACCTTGAGCAATTCGTGGACCCGTGCCTCGATAGTCTGTTCAAGGTTGAACATCTTCAGTGCAGCGTCCTGAGCCAGTTGCCACTTCCAGGTCAGGGCGTTGGCCATCTGGCGAATTTCCAGGGCGTCGAAGGGTTTTTTCAGGATCAGCAATTGATCGCCGAACTCCAGCCGCTCGGCCATGGCCTCCCAGCTGTAGTCGGTGTAGGCGGTGCATAAGGCGATTTGCAGGTTCGGATCGGCTTGCCACAGTCTTTCGATGGTTTCCAGACCATCCCAGCCGGGCGGCATGCGCATGTCGGTGAAGGCGAGGGCGTAGGGCCGCCCTTGCTCCAGTGCCAGTTGAACCAGTTTCAGCGCTTCTTGCCCCTGATAGGCGGAGTCGAGCTGGAAGGCCAGATGCTGGGCTTGTCGGGTGCCGAACAACGTTTGTTCCAGGCTGTTCAGATCCGCTTCGCCGCTGGTGTCCGGGGTGAGTATTTTGCGAAAGTCAGCGTGAATCGCCGGGGTATCGTCGACGATCAGAATGCGGCGGTTGGTCTGGGCAAAGGGAGTTTTCATCCCTCACTCTCCTTTGTGCCTGTTGACTCGCTGCTTGCGGCCGTAAGCATCCGGGCCGCGAGTTCGGGGCTGAGGGCATCGCTGAAGTACAGGCCTTGCGCAGCGTCGCAGTTGGGTATGTGCGGGTGTCCCGGCTGCTGACCGCCTTCGGCAATGATGCCGATACCCAGATCCCTGGCGAAGTTGACGATCGCCTTCAGCGTGTTGGCGCCGGCCGTGTCCTGAGCCGCGCTGTCAAGAAACGACTGGGCGAGTTTCAGGTGATTGACCCGGTAGGTTTTCAGGTAGTCGAACGATGAGTATTCGGTGCCGAAATCGTCGATGGCGATTTTCACCCCCAGCTCGCTCAATCTCGGCAGCACATCATTGTGGGTCCACTTGGTCTGGGCCAGCGTCGCTTCGGTGACATCAAAGCGCAGATCCCAAGGGGCGACCTCATAGCGCGCGGCGGTGCGCAATACGTCGTAGATAAGCTCGGGGCCACTTTTGAGCTGGGCCAACGAAATCTTGATCGCCATCACCGGTGGCGCCACCCCCGCGTTGCGCCACTGACTCATCTGCCGGCAGGCGCGATCCAGCACCCAGCGGCCGAGGGGAATAATGGCGCCGGTTTTTTCCGCGGCCGGGACAAACGCGCTCGCTTGCAGCAGGCCGCGCAGGGGATGGTTCCAGCAGACCTGCGCTTCCATGCCTAAAATCCTGCCGCTGTGCATGTCCACTTCCGGCGCGTACTTCAACTCCAGTTCATCGCGCTCCAGTGCAATCATCAGCTCATTGACGATGGCCATGCGCTCGGCCACTTCTTGTGTGATCGCCTCGGAGTGGAAGTGATACTGATTGCGCCCCGTGTCCTTGGCGCGGTACAGCGCCATGTCGGCCTGCCCCAACAGGCTGTCGGCGTCGTGGCTGGCGTCGCTGTAGGTGCTGATGCCGATGCTGGCTGAAATATGCACGGCGTTGCCTGCCAGGTGGTACGGCGCCATCAGGGCACTGAGGATATTGGCGGCCATGGCGGCGGAACGGGTAGGGTCGCTGACGTCCAGTTGCAGGATCGCAAATTCGTCGCCGCCCAAGCGCGCCGTGACGTCGTTTTCCCGCACGCTCGATTTGATCCGCCGCGCCACTTCCTGCAAAAGCAGATCGCCGATCGGGTGGCCGAGGCTGTCATTGATTCGCTTGAAGTGGTCCAGATCCAGATAAAACACCGCGAATGGCGCGGCGCCCCGACGTGCGCCGGCAAAGGCTTGATGCAGACGCTCGATCAGGGTGGCGCGGTTGGCCAGCCCGGTGAGGCCGTCCGTGCGGGCCAGCAAGGCGAGCTTCTCCTCGGCCACACGGCGCTCGGTGATGTCGAGGATGATCCCTTCGACTTCCAGCAAGCGGCCATCGTGGTCGCGGACCGGGACGTAACGGTTTTCCACCCAGCGCCAGGCGCCTTCCCCGGTTCGCAGACGAAATTCGATCGAGGCGCCCTGCGCGTGTCGGTCCAGCACCCTGGCCATGGCGGCATCTACCCCGGCCTGGTCGTCGGGGTGAATCAAATCCTGCGCCCAGTTTGCCGATCCCACCAGATCGGCCGCCACATGGCCGTAGCGGGTGATGTTGTGCGAGATATACATCAGTTTGAACGAGGGTTCGCCACGCAACCGGTAAAGAATGGTCGGGCTGTTCTGCACGATGATATTGGCGTCGGACAGTTCTCGAGTGCGCTCCTGAACGGCCAGTTCGAGTTGAGCCATCTTCAGCGCGGCGTCTTCGGTCATCTGCCATTTGACCGTGAGGGCGCTGGCCATCTGGCGGATCTCGATCGCATCGAAGGGTTTTTTCAGAATCAGCAGGCCATCGGTCAACCCCAGCCGCTGGTCGATATCCTCCCAGGAGTAATCGGTGTAGGCCGTGCACAGCGCCACTTGCAGTTTGGGGTCGACTTGCCATAGCCGCTCGATGGTCTCCAGGCCATCCCAGCCCGGCGGCATACGCATGTCGATGAACGCCATGGCATAGGGGCGTTGAGCGGCGAGGGCGGTTTGCAGTTTGGCCAGCGCTTCGCTGCCTTGAAATGCCGAATCCAGTTCAAAGTGCTCTTTCTGCGCGGTGGCGGGGGTGCCGAACAGCAGGTTTTCGGTTTCCCCGAGGCTGTCGGAGTCAGCAGTGCCCGGACTGAGTATTTTCAAAAAATCCGCATGAATCGACGCGGTATCGTCGACGATGAGTATGCGGCGATTGATCGGTCCGGCTTGCGCACTCACGGCGCAACGCCAGATTCAAACACGCTTTTGCTCGGGAGCATCCTTTTCCCCTCTTCATATGCCTGCACGCAGGCCGTTTGTGTCGTTCGACCTCTTGAGCATAGTTGGCCGCAGGGCACTTCGCTTGCCGGTGTGTAACCGATGTATTGCGTGAACCCCGCGAAAATCATCTAGCCTTGCCCTCAAGCGCAGGCAAGTCAGGAAGTCTGTAGGCGCGCCTGTCAGGTTCACTGTTTCGCTTGAGGCCACACCATGGAAGAACAATCTCCCCAGGCTTCACCACACCGGCCCAAGGTGTTGCTGGTCGATGACGAAGAGTCGATCCTCAACAGCCTGCGGCGTTTGCTGCGCAGTCAGCCATACGACGTGTTGCTGGCCACCAGCGGCGCCCAGGCGCTGGAAATGCTGGCGCAACAGCCCGTTGATCTGGTGATGAGCGACGCACGCATGCCCAATACGGACGGCGCCACATTGCTGGCGCGCGTCCACGAACTCTATCCGGCGACCACGCGGATCATGCTCACCGGCTATGCCGATCCTGAGGCGATCATCAAAGCCATCAACGAAGGGCGGATCGATCGCTACATCAGCAAACCCTGGAACGACGAAGAAATGCTCCTGACCTTGCGTCAGGCGCTGGAGCATCAGCATTCCGAGCGTGAACGTCAGCGCCTGGAGCGATTGGCGCAAGTGCAGAACGATCAGCTCAAATTGCTCAACAGCACCCTGGAAAAACACGTCGCCGCGCGTACCGCCGAGTTGCAGCAGACCGCCGACATGCTTGATCTGGCCTATGAGGAGCTCAAACACAGTTACGTGACCGGCACCGAAGTGTTTTCGCTGCTGGCCAACTTGCGTCTGCCGCCTGCCAAGCAGACCAATCGGCAAATCATCGAACTGGTGCGCGGCTACTGCAAGATGCACGGACTCGATGAGGCCAGCAGTCGTGACCTGACCATGGCCGCTGCGTTGTACAACATCGGCAAACTGAGCTGGACCGACAACATGATGGTCACCCCCTCGGATTTGCTTCGCCATACCGAACGCGATCGCTATCGCGGTTATCCGAAACAGAGCGAGTCGCTGCTGATGACGCTCGACCCGATGAAGGATGCGGCCCGGTTGATCCTGCATCATCAGGAACGCTGGGACGGCAGCGGCTTTCCGGATCGGCTCAAGGGCGAGGCGATCCCGTTTGGCTCGCGGCTGCTGAAACTGGCGGTGGATTTCGTCGAATTGCAGCGCGGGCTGATTCTCGAGCGGCAAATGAACAGCGACGAGGCGTTGTTATACCTGCGTCAGTACGCCGGCAAACTTTACGATCCTGAGCTGGTCGAGGACTTCATCGAGGTCTGCGCGGCGTTTCTGAGCGATGTGGTCCTCGCCGACCCGGACGTTAAGGTGCTGAGCACCCGCGAGCTGGCGGCGGGAATGATTCTGGCGCGCAATCTGAATGCCGACAACGGCATGTTGCTGCTCAATGCCGGCAAGGTGTTGAGCGCACTGCTGGTGGACAAACTGATCAGTTTCGAGGCCATGGAGGGGGCTAAATACAAAGTGTTCGTGAAGGTGCCGGAGGAAGTGGAAGGGGCGCTAGAGGCACAGGGGTGACGTTGGCGGGGCAGGCATGGGATCCTTGCGGTTTTCTCCAGGCCCGTGGCTGACCCATGACGTGTGCATCCGCCGTTTCACCTCGCATCATCCACATCGCCGCCGCGCTGTTGCTCAACGCCGACGGCCAGACCTTGCTGGTACGCAAACGCGCCACCACGGCGTTCATGCAACCGGGCGGCAAGATTGAAGCGCATGAGTTACCGGTACATGCCTTGGCCCGTGAACTGGAAGAAGAGTTGGGATTGGTCATCGATCCATTGCAGGCGACGTTTCTTGGTCAGTTCTCGGCACCCGCCGCCAATGAGCCGGGGTTCGTCGTTCAAGCAGAAATCTTTCAACTGACCATCGACGCCAAAGTGTCCCCGGCCGCCGAGATCGAAGAGGTGATCTGGGTCGATCCGGCCACTGATCCGGCGATTGAATTGGCACCATTGACACGCGACCTGATCCTGCCGTTTTATCGAGCCTCGCTGACCAAAATCGCCTGATCATTAACGCAAAGGACGCCCATCATGATCCCGCTTCAAGACCTGCTGATTTTCGCCGCTGCCGCGTTGTTGATGGTCCTCACGCCGGGGCCGAACATGATCTATCTGATCTCGCGTTCGATCTGTCAGGGGCGCAAGGCGGGCGTCACCTCGTTGCTGGGTGTGGTCGCGGGTTTCTTTGTGCATATGTTTGCCGCGGCTGCCGGTTTGACCGCCGTGTTCCTCGCGGTGCCGATGGCTTATGAAGTGTTGAAGTGGGCCGGCGCGCTGTACCTGCTGTGGCTGGCCTGGCAAGCGCTGAAACCCGGTGCGCGTTCGCCGTTCGAAGCCCAGCAGTTGCCGCCGGATTCGTCGCGAAAACTGATCACCATGGGCTTTCTCACCAGTGCCCTGAACCCGAAAATTGCGGTGTTCTATCTCTCGGTGTTTCCGCAATTCATCAGCCCTGAACACGGCTCGATGTTCACTCAAAGCATCATCCTCGGCCTGACCCAGATCAGCGTCAGTTTCAGCGTCAATCTGCTGATTGCATTGTTCGCGGCGGGCATTGCGTCGTGGTTCGTGCGCAACCCGACGTGGTTGGTGATGCAGCGTTATTTCATGGGGCTGGTGCTGGGCGGTCTGGCCATTCGCTTGATGCTTGAGCAACGGCGAGCCGCTTGAAATGTGGATCGAAACGCTGGACGCCAGCCATGCCCTGGCCTATCGGGAACTGATGCTCGAAGCCTACGACCGTCATCCGCAGGCGTTCACCTCCAGCGTGCGTGAACGGGCGGTGATGCCGCTGAGCTGGTGGGAAGCACGCCTGACCAGCAAGCTCGATGTGGTGCTCGGCGCTTTCGAGGGTGGCACGCTGGCTGGCATTGTCGGTTTGGCATTTGAGCCGCGAGAGAAGGCCAGACACAAGGCCACGCTGTTCGGCATGTACGTGTCGGCGGATTTTCGTCAGCACGGCTTGGGGTATGAACTGGTGCAAGCGGCGCTGGCCGAGGCGCAAAATCATCCCGAGTTGAAGCTTGTGCAGCTCACGGTTACTGCTGGCAACGATGCAGCGTTCAAGCTGTATCAGCGTTGTGGCTTTATCCAGTTCGGACTGGAGCCGTTAGCGGTACGGGTGGGCGAGGATTATTTCGACAAGATCCACATGTGGCGCCAGATCTGAATCCATGCGTAGAACCCTGTGGGAGCGAGCTTGCTCGCGAAGGGGCCGTGTCAGTCGCCATCATCAGTGCCTGATAAACCGCTTTCGCGAGCAAGCTCGCTCCCACAGGGTGTGGGGGTGTTGCTGAGTTCAGCGCACGGCACTGACCCCATCAAGCGTCGAGAACGAAGTGTCCTTGGCCGTCAGCAAAAAATCACGCATGTACGGCGCATCGAGCATGTCGGCGCGAATGCCTGCGTACAGCGTGGCAAACAAACCTTTCTCGCCCAACCGTTTGCCTTTCACGTAACCGCGCGAGCTGTATTCATGCAGCGCCCAGTGCGGCATGCCGCACACGCCGCGGCCGCTGGCGACCAGTTGCATCATCATCACCGTCAGCTCCGAAGTGCGTACCTGCGCCGGTTCGATATCGGCCGGCTCCAGGAAACGGGTGAAGATGTCCAGTCGGTCGCGTTCCACCGGGTAGGTGATCAGCGTTTCAGTCAGCAAGTCTTCGGGGACGATGTACGGTTTGCTCGCCAGCGCGTGCTGATTGGCCACCGCGAGCATGGCTTCGTAGGTGAACAACGGCACGTAGGTGATGCCGGCAATTTCCAGCGGGTCGGAGGTGACCACCAGGTCCAGATCGCCCCGCGCCAAGGCCGGCAGCGGCGCGAAGGAGAAGCCCGACGCGAGGTCGAGTTCGACTTCCGGCCACGCGTCGCGGAACTGGTCGATGGTCGGCATCAGCCACTGGAAGCAGCTGTGGCATTCGATCGCCATGTGCAAACGCCCGGCTGTGCCCCCGGCCAGGCGGCTGATGTCGCGCTCGGCAGCGCGCAGGAGGGGCAGGGTCGAGTCGGCCAGTTGCAGCAGACGCAGACCGGCACTGGTGAAACGCACCGGTTTGGTCTTGCGCACGAATAACTGCATGCCCAAGCGCTCCTCCAGCTCCTTGAACTGGTGCGAAAGTGCCGATTGGGTCAGGTGCAAACGGTCGGCGGCATCGACCAGGCTGTCGGCTTCGCGCAGGGCGTGCAGGGTTTTCAGGTGACGGATTTCAAGCACCGGCTGGCTCCATGAGGAAAACTTGTGATCAACGCGAAAAGGTTGAGTTTGTCTCATGTTGGTTTGACTGTCGACAATGGCGCCATCTTTTATGCAATGGAGCACACTCGACATGGCCGTGGCCCACACCCTTGGTTTCCCGCGCATCGGCGCCGACCGCGAACTGAAAAAAGCCCTCGAAGCCTATTGGAAAGGCGATCTCGATCAGGTTGCCCTGAACCAGGTCGGTCGAGAATTGCGCGCCCGCCATTGGCAATTGCAGAAAGACGCCGGCATCGATCTGCTGCCGGTTGGCGACTTCGCCTGGTACGACCAGGTGCTGACTCACTCGCTGACCTTTGGCGTGATCCCCGAACGTTTCGACGGCGTGCGCGACGAGCGCGGCCAGCCGACCCTCGACACCCTGTTCGCCATGGCCCGTGGTGCGACCACCCAGTGTTGCGGCAGCGAGCAGGGCAAGACTCAATACGCGCAGGAACTGACCAAGTGGTTCGACACCAACTATCACTACCTCGTCCCGGAATTCAGCGCTGATCAAGCATTCAAGCTGAGCTGGAACCAGTTGTTCGATGAAGTCGAAGAGGCCAAAGCGCTGGGCCACAACGTCAAACCGGTGATCATCGGGCCGCTGACCTACCTGTGGTTGGGCAAAGCGAAAGGCAATGATTTCGACAAGCTGGATTTGCTCGAGCGCCTGCTGCCGGTCTACAACGAAATCCTCGTGCGCCTCGCCGAGCAAGGCGTGGAATGGGTGCAGATCGACGAACCGATCCTCACCCTCGACCTGCCGCAAGCCTGGAAAAGCGCCTTCGAACGCGCTTATCACATCCTCCAGTATTCGCCGCTGAAGAAACTGGTGGCGACGTATTTCAGTGGTCTCGAAGACAACCTGGGTCTGGCCGTGGGTCTGCCGGTACAGGGGCTGCACATCGACGCGGTGCGCGCGCCGGAGCAACTCGGTCAGGTGCTCGATCGCCTGCCGACCTACAAGATTCTCTCGGTGGGGCTGGTCAACGGTCGCAACGTCTGGCGCTGCGAACTGGAGCAGGCGCTGGCGCAACTGCAACCGGCGCAGGAGCGTTTCGGTGACAACCTGTGGGTCAGCAGTTCCTGCTCGTTGCTGCACAGCCCGGTGGATGTCGAGCGAGAAGACAAACTCGATCCGGAACTGAAAAGCTGGTTGGCGTTTGCCGTGCAGAAGTGCAGTGAAATCTCCGTGCTGCGTGATGCGCTGAACGATCCGCAGGCGCCCAAGGTGCAATCTGCGCTGGCCGAGAGCCGGGCTATTCACGCCAGCCGCGCGCAGTCGCCACGCATTCATAAAACCGCAGTGCAGGCGCGGGTCAAGGCGATCAATGCCCACGACAGTCAGCGTCATTCGCCGTTTGCCAAGCGCATCGCCAAGCAACAGGCGCGCCTGCAATTGCCGACGTTCCCGACCACCACCATCGGCTCGTTCCCGCAGACCGGTGCGATCCGTCTGGCGCGTCAGGCGTTCAAGCAGGGCAAGCTGTCGGCCAACGATTACCACGACGCCATGCGCAGCGAAATCCGCCACGCCGTGCAGATTCAGGAACGCCTCGGGCTGGACGTACTGGTCCACGGTGAAGCCGAGCGCAATGACATGGTCGAGTACTTCGCCGAGCAACTCGACGGTTATCTGTTCACCCGTTTCGGTTGGGTGCAAAGCTACGGTTCGCGCTGTGTGAAACCGGCGGTGATTTACGGTGACCTGAGCCGTCCGCAAGCGATGACGGTCGATTGGATCAGCTACGCGCAGGGCCTGACCGACAAGGTCATGAAAGGCATGTTGACCGGCCCCGTGACCATGCTGATGTGGTCGTTTCCCCGTGAGGACGTTTCGCGCAAGATCCAGGCGCAGCAACTGGCGCTGGCCCTGCGCGATGAAGTGGTCGATCTGGAAAGCGCCGGCATCAAGATCGTGCAGATCGACGAAGCCGCATTCCGCGAAGGCCTGCCGTTGCGTCGCGCGCAATGGCAGGAATATCTGGACTGGGCGGTCGAGGCGTTCCGTCTGACGGCTTCTGGCGTGAAGGATGAAACCCAGATCCACACCCACATGTGCTACAGCGAATTCAACGACGTGATCAAAGCCATCGCCGACATGGACGCCGACGTCATCACCATCGAAACCTCGCGCTCGGACATGGAGTTGCTCGAGGCCTTCGAAGCGTTCGATTACCCGAACGACATCGGCCCCGGCGTCTATGACATCCACTCGCCACGGGTGCCGGACACCGCAGAAATGGTCAAGTTGATGAGCAAAGCGGTGCAGCGCATTCCCGCCGAGCGCCTGTGGGTCAACCCCGACTGTGGCCTGAAAACCCGCGCCTGGCCCGAGACCGAAGCGGCACTGGTGAACATGGTGGCGGCGGCGCGGCAGTTGCGTAGTCAATTGGCCTGACGCTGGCCCGCAGGATCGATTAGAGGTCGGAGGCTGCGTCCGACCCGGATGACCGCTCGGCACTCTTCATCAAACTGTCACGTAACTGTGGCAGCGCGCTTGTACAAACTTCATCAGACTCGCGCTCTACTGGGGTTCTGTGTTTCGGTGTTTTTGATGATGAAGGGATGGTTTTCGATTGCGGCTGTTTTGGCCGCGATTTTTTTTGGCGTGCCGGCCTCTGCGGCGTCGCGATGCGATGTGAATGTGCCCACCGAGCGTGTCGATCTGGCGCAGGTCAGCCTGGCGTACCAGAGTATCGGCCGTGCTTCGGATCCGGCATTGCTGTTGGTGATGGGGCTGGGCGGGCAGTTGATCCACTGGCCGGACGAAGTGGTCGTGGCGCTGTGTCAGCAGGGTTTTCGGGTGATTCGCTATGACAACCGCGATGTCGGTCTGTCGACGTGGCGTCAGGCACCGGCCGAGGCCAACCTGACTTTTGAAGTGCTGCGCTACAAACTGGGCTTGCCGGTGGCAGCGCCCTACAGCCTGACCGACATGGCCGATGATGCGTTGGGGCTGATGACGGCCCTGCACGTCGAGCAATTTCATGTGCTGGGCGCGAGCATGGGCGGGATGATCGCCCAGCACATGGCAGCCATGGCGCCGCAGCGGGTCGAAAGTCTGACGCTGATCATGACCAGTTCCGGCGCCGAAGGCTTGCCGGCACCCAGCGCAGCGCTGGTGCAGTTACTGTCGCGACGTGGTGCACCGAACCGAGAGGTGGCGCTGGAGCAGCAGGCGGATTTACTCGCCGCACTCGGCAGCCCGGCGGTCAGCGATGATCGCCAGGCGTTGCTGCAACAAGCGGCGGATTCCTATGACCGCGCATTCAACCCGGAAGGCGTCAAGCGCCAGATCATGGCGATTCTGGCCGAGCCGAGCCGGGTGGCGCTGCTCAACCAATTGCGCGTGCCGACGCTGGTAGTGCACGGCACGGCCGATCCGTTGCTGCCGGTCATGCATGGCGTGCATTTGGCCGCGCACATTCGCGGCAGTCAGTTGAAGCTGATCCCGGGGCTGGCGCACAGGTTTCAGGAAGCGTTCAAGGAGCCGTTGCTGGCGGCGGTATTGCCGTATTTGCAGGCGCATCGTGAAGACACTTCGCATTGGGCGCAGATTGAGCCGGTGGTGGGGCGGAATCTGCTGTAGAGCCCCTCACCCTAACCCTCTCCCGGAGGGAGAGGGGAATGATTGGGGGATATTTGAGAGCTACACCGACGTGAACGTACTTTGCCGAATCCATATTCGACTCGGTCTTTCAGGTCGATGTTCGACGCAAGACACCTCGGTCGGCCCCCTCTCCCTCCGGGAGAGGGCTGGGCGGGCGGCGTTCCGATGAGGGTAGCTTTTGATCTCAGCTGTGCAGGCGCACCCAAACCGACACCAACACCGTCGCCGCCATCAGCCACGCCACCGCTGCCACTGCGAGCGAAGCCTCCAGCCGCATCCGGTCGACCATCACATACAACGTCGCCAGATACACAAAGTACGGAATGATCGACCACATCCCGAACACGATGGTGGTCTTCAGATCATCGACCGAGCGCCCCTTGCCGACGATGTAGTGAGCAATCAGCGCAAACGTCGGAAACAGCGGCACCAACCCTGCGATGTAATAGTTTTTGGTCTTGGCCAGCGCCGCGAGAATCAGCACAACCGCGGCACCGAGTGCCGCTTTCAGCAGCAGATCCATCAGTGGCTCAACCCGTATTTTTTGACTTTGTCGAACAGCGTGGTCTTGGCCATGCCCAGTTCCAGGCTGGCCTGGGTCAGGTTGCCGCCGCTGCGGTGCAAGGCGTCGCTGAGCAGGTTGCGTTCGAAGGCTTCCACCGCTTCGGCAAACGCCAGACCCTGACCGGCGCTGCCGGCACCGGTTTTCTTGAAGGCCGGCAAACCGAGGGCAAAACGCTCGGCGACGTTGCGCAGTTCACGCACGTTGCCCGGCCAGTCGTGGCTCATCAGGCTCGACAGGGTCTGGTTATCCATTTCCGGCAGCGCACGGTCGAAGCGCAGGGCCGACTGCTGGGTGAAGTGTTCGAACAGTTGCAGGATGTCCTCGCGGCGCTCGCGCAGCGGCGGCAATTCCAGCGTTACCACGTTGAGGCGGTAATACAGATCGCTACGGAATGCGCCGGCCTTGCTCGATTCGTCGAGGTCGGATTTGGTCGCCGCAATCACCCGGCAATCCACCGCCACGCTCTGGTTCGAACCGAGGCGTTCGAGGGTGCGTTCCTGCAACACGCGCAGCAGTTTGATTTGCAGCGGCAGTGGCATGCTTTCCACTTCATCGAGGAACAGCGTGCCGCCATCGGCGTGTTCGATCTTGCCGATACGGCGCTTGCCGGCGCCGGTGAACGCATTGGCCTCGTGACCGAAGATTTCGCTTTCGAAAAGGTTCTCCGGCAAACCGCCGCAGTTCAGCGCAACGAACTGCTTGCTGTGCCGCCGACTGAAATCGTGCAGGCAGCGGGCGACCAGTTCTTTACCGGTGCCGGTCTCGCCTTCGATCAGGACGTTGGCCGAGGTGTCGGCGACGTTGGCGATCAGCTCGCGCAGGTTCTGCATGGCCGGCGAGCGCCCGATGATCCGGCCTTCCAGGGAATCACGTTCGGCCAGTTGCCGACGCAACGACGAGACCTCACGGGCGAGGCTGCGTTGCTCCAGCGCACGACGGGCAACATCGACCAGGCGCTCAGGCGAAAACGGCTTTTCCATGAAGTCGTAGGCGCCTTTCTGCATCGCGCCGACCGCCATGGAGATGTCGCCGTGCCCGGTGATCAGCACCACCGGCAAACTGCGGTCGCGTTGCTTGAGCCGGGTCAGCAGCTCCAAACCATCGATGCCCGGCAGGCGAATGTCGCTGATGACGATGCCGGCAAAGTTGTCGCCGACGCGCTCCAGCGCTTCTTCGGCACTGCCGACGCCGATGCTGGGAATGTCTTCCAGCGTCAGCGCTTGCTGGCAGCCGAGCAACACATGGGGGTCGTCTTCGACGATCAATACACTGAGGTCTTGGTTCATATTGGCTCGGCAGGAGTAGGGCTTACCAACGGTAAACTGAGGACGAAGGTGGTCCCACCGCCGCCAGGGTGTTCGACACCGAGGTGTCCGCCCGTGGCGGCGGCGAGGCTGGCGGAAAGCGTCAGGCCAAGGCCCAGGCCCTGTTCGCCGGGCTTGGTGGTGAAGAACGGTTCGAACAGATGCTTGCGCGCTTCGGCGTCGACACCATGGCCGTTGTCGCGCACCCGCAGGCGATATTTGCCATTGAACTCTTCACCCTCCAGCCACAATTGCGGCAACGATTGTGCCTGCATGGCGTCGAGGGCGTTGCCGATGAGGTTGACCAGAATCTGTTCGAGGCGGGTCTGGTCGATGTGCAACTGCACATCAATGAATTGCCGGTGCAGTTGCAGCGCCGGATTCTCCAGGCGTGCGCCGAGCAATTGCAGCGCCGCGTCCACGGCTTTGCCGAGGCTGGCCTGGCCCTGATTGTCACCACGCCGGGCAAAAGAGCGCAGGCTGGCGGTGATCCGGCCCATGCGGTCGATCAGGTCGTTGATGGTCTTCAAATTGGTGCTGGCGACATCGAGCTGACCGCGCTCCAGAAAACGCACGGTGTTGCCTGACAGGGTGCGCATGGCCGCCAGCGGCTGGTTCAACTCGTGGGCGATGCTGGTGGACATCTGGCCGATGGCGGCGAGTTTGCCGGCCTGCACCAGTTCATCCTGGGCACGGCGCAACGTCTCTTCAGCCTGTCGGCGTTCGCGGATCTGGCTTTTGAGCCGGTCGTTGCTGGCACGCAGGTCGGCGGTGCGTTCGGTAATCCGACGCTCCAGTTGATTGTTGGCTTCCTGCAAGGCTTCGCGGGCGGCGAGGCGGGTGGCGATGACCTTGCGCCGCTCGTTCCAGGCAATCAGCAGGAACGCCACCAGGGCAAATGCGATGGCGACCAGAATGCCTTGGTTGATCGCTTCGCGGCGCAAATCCTGAAGCGGCGTCAGCAGGGTGAAATTCCACGGTGTATCGCTTAGCGGCCGCGTCTGGGCCAGATAGCTGATGTCGTCTTCGTCAGACTGCACTTCACTGTTGGCCGGGAAGGTGAGTTTCTCCACGCCTTCGGACAAGGTTTCCCGGGCCAGCGGTTGCAGCTCGGTGAGCGGGAACCAGTAGTACTGAAGGCTGCGGGCGAGCTTCTCTTTAACTTCGTCACTCAGCGCAATGACCGATTTGAGGCGTCTGGCCGGATCGCTGGACAGAATGATGATGCCGTTTTCATCGCTGACAAACGCTTCGAGACGCGCCCGTTGCCAGCGTTCTTCCATGGCTTCGAGGCGCACTTTGACCACGGCGACGCCGATGATCTTGCCGTGTTCTTCGAGGCCGTGGGCGAGGTAGTAGCCGGGTTCGCCGTTGGTGCTGCCGATCCCGTAGAAACGGCCGGGTTCACCGCGTATGGCTTTTTGAAAATAAGCGCGGAAGGACAGGTCTTCACCCAGATAACTGTCGACATCGCGCCAGTTACTGGTGGCCATCACGCGGCCGGTGGTGTCCATCACATAGATGGCCCGACTGCGGCTGCGCCGGTTCAGGCCTTCAAGGTAATCGTTGACCGTCTGCCGGTGTTCCGGGGTCGGGTCGGCCAGCAGTTGCGGGACACTGGTTTCCAGTTCCAGCAGGCTGGGCAGGTAGGTGTATTTGCTGATCTCGCTCTCGACGGCGCGGGCGTGCAGTTCCAGCTGACGCTGGCCGTTCTCGCCAAGGCTGCGGATGCCGAAGTGTTCACTGGTCCAGAAGCCGATAAAACCCAGGCCGACCATCAGGGCGATGACCAGCGGCGGCAAGAACAGATGACGAATCAGACGGGGTTTCACGGCAAGTGATGGCGGCGCTGCGCGATAGAGATTGGGGTCGCATTTCATCACAGATGCCTTGGGTCAACCAGCATGGCAACAGCACACTGGTTTGGTCGAGCGCGGAACCTGTGGCGAGGGGATTTATCCCCGATCGGCTGCGAAGCAGTCGTCAATCCGGTTAGACCCGGTTTGACTTTGAAATGCAGGGGCCGCTTCGCAACCCAACGGGGATAAATCCCCTCACCACAAGGGATCTCATTGTCAGAGAACCCACCCCTCCCCAAAGTTGGGGAGGGTGGTGTTGCTTTTAGTGTTGCAGGATTTTCTCAAGGAAGTGCTGCGCGCGTTCGGAGCGGGCGCTGATGTCGCCGAAGAACTCTTCTTTCGGGCAGTCTTCGATGATCTTGCCGGCGTCCATGAAGATCACTCGGTCAGCCACTTTGCGTGCGAAGCCCATTTCGTGGGTTACGCACATCATGGTCATGCCTTCTTGGGCCAGTTGCACCATCACGTCGAGCACTTCGTTGACCATCTCAGGGTCGAGCGCCGAGGTCGGTTCGTCGAACAGCATGACGATAGGGTCCATCGCCAGCGCACGGGCAATCGCCACGCGCTGTTGCTGACCGCCGGACAGTTGGCCAGGATGCTTGTGGGCGTGAGCCGACAGGCCGACGCGCTCAAGCAACTGCAGACCTTTTTTGGTCGCCTCTTCCTTGCTGCGGCCCAACACCTTGATCTGCGCGATGGTCAGGTTTTCGGTGATGGTCAGGTGCGGGAACAGTTCGAAATGCTGGAAAACCATGCCCACGCGCGAACGCAGTTTCGGCAGGTTGGTCTTCGGGTCGGCAATCGAAGTGCCGTCTACGACGATGTCACCTTTCTGGAACGGCTCCAGCGCGTTGACGCATTTGATCAGGGTCGACTTGCCCGAACCGGACGGGCCGCAGACCACGATCACTTCGCCTTTTTTGACCTCGGTGCTGCAATCAGTCAGCACCTGGAAGTCCCCATACCACTTGTTGATGTTCTTGATAGAGATCATACGGCTAACCTTTTTTGCAGACGCTTGACCAGCAGCGAGGCGGCAAAGCTGATTGTGAAGTACACGAGACCTGCGAAGATCAGGAACTCATTGGAACGGCCAATGATGTCGCCACTGGCGCGCGAGGCATTGAGGAAGTCCACCAGACCCACGGTGTAAACCAGCGAGGTGTCCTGGAACAAAATGATGCTCTGTTGCAGCAGCAGCGGTGTCATCTTGCGGAACGCTTGCGGCAGGATGATCAGGCGCATCATCTGCCCGTAGCTCATGCCCAGCGCTTGTGCAGCACCCATCTGACCTTTGGGAATCGACTGCACACCGGCGCGGACGATTTCGCAGAAGTACGCGGCTTCGAACATCATGAACGCCACGATGCACGAGGTGAACGCACCGATCGGGGTGTCTTCGCCGGTGATCCAGCGCAGCACGAACGGCACCGCCAGATAGAACCAGGTGATCACCAGCAGCAGCGGGATCGAGCGGAAGTAGTTGACGTAGGCACCGGCAAACCGCGACAGCAGTTTGCTCGAGGACAGGCGCATCAGCGCCAGAATGGTGCCGAGAATGATCCCGCCGACCACGCCCAGCGCCATCAATTGAAGGGTCATGACCATGCCGTTCCACAAACCGGGAATGGCCGGGACGATGCCACTGAAATCAAATTCCATTATTTACCCCCCACGGAGATCAGGCCGGGCACGGCAACTTTCTTCTCGACCACGCGCATCAGCAGCATGAGGCTCATGTTCAGGGTGAAATAAATCAGGGTGGCCAGGGTGAACGCTTCAAACAGGTTGGCCGAGAACTCGGCGGTCTGTTTGGTCTGCGCGAGCAGCTCCATCAGGCCGATCAGCGAGGCCACGGAGGAGTTTTTGAAGACGTTCAAGAATTCCGAGGTAAGCGGCGGAATGATGATCCGGTAAGCCTGGGGCAGCAGCACGTTCCAGTAGATTTGCGGAAGCTTGAAACCCATGGCGCGGGCGGCCGATTCCTGGCCACGCGGCAACGCCTGGATGCCGGTACGTACTTGTTCGCAAACACGTGCGGCGGTGAACAGACCCAGGCAAACGACAACGCTCAGGTAAGCCGAAGTGGTCGGGTTGAGGTCCTGTTTGTACCACTCCTGAATATCCGCCGGCAGCAGGTCGGGTACCAGGAAGTACCAGATAAACAGCTGAACCAGCAGTGGCACGTTACGGAACAGCTCGACGTAGCAGGTCGCGATGCCCGACACGATGCGGTTCGGCACGGTGCGCATGACGCCCAGCACCGAGCCCAGCAGCAGAGCGATGATCCAGGCCACGATGGCGATGGCGATGGTCCAGCCCAGACCGGAAATGAACCAGTCGAGATAGGTCTCGCTGCCCACGCCGGTGGACTTGAAGAACACGCCCCAGTCCCAGTTGTAATTCATTAGGGTCTCCCCTCGATTCGATCGATGTACAAGTGCCCGCCTGGGAAACTCCGTTCCCTCTGATCGTGAAGATCAGGCACACGCGATCGGCTCGACAGCCACCGGTTCGAGTGTTTCCAGAAAGTGCCAGCAGGGAGTGACAATCTCCTGAAAGGGCCGAGCCCCTTCAGGAGATAAGGTTAGTCAGAAATCAGGATTTCTTGTCGTCAGCCGCTTTATCGGTCGGATTGGCGATCAGGGTCTTGAGTTCGTCGCTCATCGGGAAGTTCAGGTTCAGGCCTTTTGGCGGGATCGGCGACATGAACCACTTGGTGTAGATCTTGGTGATCTCGCCCGATGCGTAAGTCGCCTTGATGGCGTCATCCACAGCCTTTTTGAACGGCTCGTCGCCTTTGCGCATCATGCAGCCGTAGATTTCGTACGACTGTGGAGTGCCGGTGACGGCCCAGTCGCTGGCTTTCTTGGCCTTGGCAGCTTCGCCGGCCAGCAGCGCGTCGTCCATCATGAACGCAACGGCACGATTCGATTCCAGCATCTGGAAGGATTCGCCGTGGTCTTTGGCTGAGATGACGTTCATGCCCATCTGCTTGTCGGCGTTCATCGCCTTGAGGATGCGCTCGGACGTGGTGCCGGCGGTGGTCACGACGTTCTTGCCTTTGAGGTCGTCAAAATCCTTGTACTTGGAGTCAGCCTTGGACAGCAGACGAGTACCGATTTCGAAGATGCCGACGGAGAAGTCAACCTGCTGCTGACGCTCGACGTTGTTGGTGGTGGAGCCACACTCGACGTCCACGGTGCCGTTCTGCACCAGTGGAATACGGGTTTGCGAGGTCACCAGGTTGTATTTGACCTGCAGGTTTGGAAGGTCGAGGTCTTTCTTGATCGCTTCGACGATGGCCAGCTGGATATCGTGCGAGTAGCCGACCGGTTTGCCGGAGGCATCAGCGATGTAGGAAAACGGGATGGAGGCATCGCGGTGGCCCAGGGTGATAACACCGGACTCTTTGATCTTCTTCAGGGTGCCGGTGAGTTCGGCGGCGGAAACTGGCGTGCTGATCAGAGCGGCAGCAATGGCTGCGCCCAGGATATGGGGAACGATGCGCATCAAATTTTCCTCGACATTGTTTTTTTTATGGAGCCAGTTTGTCGGCCCTTTTGTGCTTCGAATGCCTGACGGCTCCTGAAGTGTCGACACAACAGGCATTCGTCGAGAGAGTGTAGAGCATGAGTCGTGCCAGACCAGTCGCCAATACCTAAATATATGATTTATAACGTTATTAAAGTTTTGTGTCGGATTTTTGTGGCGTATCTGATCCGGTTAACCGAATCGACCAACAGGTCGCGTTCGGAAAGCCGAACAGATAGAAGCCCCTCACCCTAGCCCTCTCCCGGAGGGAGAGGGGACTGACCGAGTTGTCTGGATGAGTGCAGTCGACTTGAGATACCGAGTCGGACTCACGAGTTAACTCCATGAAGATCTGCTCCCTTTCCCCTCGCCCCCTTGGGGGCGGTCCGACGTTTCGGGAAAGCTGGGGTGAGGGGGGGCAGAAAGCTAACTGACCCAACCAGACTTATCAGAATCCACACAATAAAAAGCCCCCGAACCTTTCGATTCAGGGGCTTTTTGTTTAACCAATGTTCAAATCAAGCCGCTTCAATCTTGCGATTCTGCTCGACCTTACCCAGATACGCCGCCAGTTTCTCCTGCTCGGCGGGCGTGGTGAACAAGCCCAGCTTGCTGCGACGCCACAGAATATCGTGTGCGGTCGTTGCCCATTCCTCGCTGCACAGGTAATCCACTTCGCGGGTGTAGAGCCCACCACCAATGTGTTCGCCCATGTCAGCCAGGGATTCCACACCTTCGAGCATGCGCCAGGTACGGCTGCCATAAGTGGTGGACCAGCGGCGGGCGATCTCGGTCGGGACGAAGTCGAACTTGTCGCGGATCAGCGCGCTCAAGGCCTGCGGGGTGGTCATGTCTTCGCCGCCGGGCAGGGTGGCCGAAGCCGTCCAGCTCGGGCGCATCTGGGTGAAGTACGGCATCAACTGCGCCATCGCCGACTCGGCGAGTTTGCGGTAGGTGGTCAGCTTGCCGCCGAACACCGAGAGCAGCGGCGCTTCTTCGTTGCTGCCGGACAGCGCCAGGGTGTAATCGCGGGTCACGGCCGACGGGTTATCGGATTCGTCGTTGCACAACGGACGCACACCCGAGTAGCTGTGCTGAATGTCGTCGCGGCTGACCTGCTTCTTGAAGTGTGCGTTGACCACTTTCAGCAGGTAATCGGTTTCGCCGTCGGTAATCGCCACTTTCGCCGGATCGCCGGTGTACTCGCGGTCGGTGGTGCCGATCAACGTGAAGTGGTTCAGGTACGGAATGGTGAAGACGATGCGCTGATCTTCGTTTTGCAGAATGTGCGCATGTTCGCCTTCGTACAGCTTCGGCACGATGAGGTGGCTGCCCTGAATCAGACGGATGCCGTATGGCGATTCCATCTTCAGGTCGTCGCGAATGAACTTGGCAACCCACGGCCCCGCGGCGTTTACCAGTGCTTTGGCGGTGATCGAGAACAGACTGCCGTCGGCACGCTCCAGGTTCAGATGCCACAAGCCATTGGCGCGGCGGGCGCTGACGCAACGGGTCTGGGTGTGCACATGGGCGCCTTTTTCCCGGGCAGCCATGGCATTCAAGACCACGAGGCGGGCGTCGTCGACCCAGCAATCGGAGTATTCGAAGCCTTTGGTGATTTCGCTTTTCAGTGCGCTGTCGGCGCCGAACTTAAGACTGCGCGAACCTGCGAGTTTTTCGCGCTTGCCGAGGTTGTCGTAAAGGAACAGTCCGGCACGAATCATCCACGCCGGACGCAGGTGCGGACGATGCGGCAGCACGAAGCGCATTGGTTTTACGATGTGCGGCGCCTTGGCCAGCAACACTTCGCGTTCGGCCAGCGCTTCACGCACCAAGCGGAACTCGTAATGTTCGAGGTAGCGCAGGCCGCCGTGGATCAACTTGCTGCTGGCCGACGACGTGTGGCTGGCCAAATCGTCCTTTTCGCAAAGGAACACCGAAAGCCCGCGACCGGCGGCATCCGCTGCGATCCCCACCCCATTGATCCCGCCACCGATGACGGCGATGTCGTAGATCTCGGAGATAGGGGGCGTACGCAAGGTAGATGTGGACATCGGCTGGCCTCGGGCTCTTTTGATTTTCTATATTGGAAATCGAACATGAATGTTCATTTGCGAAAATGGTAGCCCATAAACACGCGCACAGCCAGTCGCATTCGATTGAAAAAACTCATCGAAGGGCGGGGAAAGGAAAATTTTCGAACATTAAAGGCAAAAGATCGCGCCGGGATCGGACGATCTTTTGATCTTGAGGGGGTTAAACCACTTCCAACCGAATCTTGTGCTGGCTCAACAACTGCGCCAGCGCCGGCACCGGTTGCTGATCGGTCACCAGGCAATCAATCAGGCTGATCGGCCCGAGCCGGATCATCGCGTTACGCCCGAACTTGCTTGAGTCCGCCGCCAGAATCACCTGGCGTGCATTGGCAATGATCGCCTGCGAAACCCGCACTTCCTGATAATCGAAGTCGAGCAGACTGCCGTCCTCGTCGATGCCACTGATACCGACCAGCGCGAAATCAACCTTGAACTGATTGATGAAATCCACACTCGCCTGACCCACCACACCGCCATCGCGACGGACATTGCCGCCAGTCAGCAGCACATCAAAATCATCCTTGGCGCTGAGCATCGACGCCACGTGCAGGTTGTTGGTGATGATCTTCAGGTGGTTGTGATTGAGCAGGGCGCGGGCAATCGACTCGGTGGTGGTACCGATGTTGATAAACAGCGAGGCGTGATCGGGAATCTGTGCGGCGATGGCTTCACCGATGCGTTGTTTTTCATCGCGCATCTGATCGGCGCGCATCGCATAGGCCGTGTTTTCGACGCTGGAATCATAGGCAGCGCCGCCGTGGTAGCGACGCAGCAGATTAGCTTCCGCGAGCTGATTGATATCGCGGCGGATGGTTTGCGGGGTAACAACGAACAGCGTGGCCATTTCCTCGATGCTCACATAGCCGCGTTCGCGAACCAGCTCGAGGATTTGCTGCTGACGGGGAGGCAGATTCATGGGGCTTCCTTTGGGCTGCCGTGCAAAATTTGCCCATGATGCCGCAGGAATCCGCTCCCGACCAGTTTCCAGCTTTAGTCAGTCCTCAGACTGGCTTATTCAGCGTCCTCACGCGCCCAGTCACGGGTACGGCTGACGGCTTTTTTCCAGCCTTTATAGAGCTTCTCTTTCTCGACTTCGTCCAGGCTTGGTTCGAACTCGCGCTCGATCACCGCTTTGCCACGCAGTTCGTCCAGGCTGCCCCAGAAGCCGCACGCCAGACCGGCCAGATACGCCGCGCCCAGTGCAGTGGTTTCACGCATTTGCGGGCGCTCGACCTGGGTGCCGAGGATGTCGGCCTGGAACTGCATGAGGAAGTTGTTCGCTACCGCGCCACCGTCCACGCGCAGGGCTTTGAGGCGTTCGCCGGAGTCCTGTTGCATGGCGTCGAGTACGTCGCGGGTCTGGTAGGCGATCGATTCCAGCGCGGCACGGATGATGTGATCCACGCGCACACCGCGAGTCAGGCCGAACAGCGCGCCACGGGCATACGGGTCCCAGTACGGCGCGCCGAGGCCGGTAAAGGCCGGCACCAGGTACACGCCGTTGCTGTCCTTGACCTTGCTGGCGAAGTATTCGGTGTCGTGGGCGTCGTTGATGATTTTTAGCTCATCGCGCAGCCATTGGACGGTCGAGCCGCCGTTGAATACCGCACCTTCCAGCGCATAAGCGACTTCGCCACGCGGACCGCAAGCGATGGTGGTGAGCATGCCGTGCTTGGATTTCACCGCTTTGTCGCCAGTGTTCATCAGCAAGAAGCAGCCGGTGCCGTAGGTGTTTTTCGCTTGGCCCGGCTCGACGCACATCTGGCCGAACAGCGCCGCTTGCTGGTCACCGGCGATACCGCCGATGGCAATGCCGCTTTTGGTGCGGCCGTAGATTTCCGAGGAGGCTTTCACTTCCGGGAGCATTTCGCGCGGGATGTCGAGGATCTCCAGCATCTTCGCGTCCCACTCAAGCGAGTGGATGTTGAAGAGCATGGTGCGCGAGGCGTTGGTGTAATCGGTGACGTGCACCTTGCCGCCAGTGAATTTCCAGATCAGCCAGCTATCGATGGTGCCGAACAGCAGCTCGCCGTTACGCGCACGCTCGCGGCTGCCTTCGACGTTGTCGAGGATCCACTTCAATTTGGTGCCGGAGAAGTACGGGTCGGTGACCAGACCGGTGGTGTCGCTGATGTACTCTTCGTGGCCATCGCGCTTGAGCTGCTGGCAGATCTCGGTGCTGCGGCGGCACTGCCAGACGATGGCGTTGTAGACCGGACGGCCAGTGGTCTTGTCCCAGACGACGGTGGTTTCACGCTGGTTGGTGATGCCAATGGCGGCAACCTGATCGTGATGCAGACCGGCCTGGGCCAGCGCTTCGACCATCACCGCGCTCTGGGTGGCGAAGATTTCCATCGGGTCGTGTTCAACCCAACCGGCTTGCGGGTAATGCTGGGCGAATTCGCGCTGCGCGGTGCACACAACGTTCGCATCGCGGTCGAAAATGATCGCGCGGGAACTGGTCGTACCCTGATCGAGGGCAATGATGTAGTTCTTATTCTGAATGTCGGTCATGTCGATTGCCTTGGACGAAATAAGGGAGAGTGGGCCGTGGCGCAGGTTCTATTGGCAGGAACGTGCGCCGACTGTTTCAAGAAGTTCTTGGTTTGCCGTCAATGGCCGGTTCTGCATCCTTTGTAGCAGGTGTGGCGCCGGTCAGGTGACGGGCGATGAGCCCGCGATACCCGGCAGCGCCGAGGCAGGCACCGACAATCGGTGCAAAAATCGGAATCAGGAAATATGGAATGTCACGGCCGCCAGTGAAGGAAATTTCACCCCAGCCAGCGAAGAAAGTCATCAGTTTCGGACCGAAGTCACGCGCCGGGTTCATCGCAAAACCGGTCAGCGGGCCCATCGAGCTGCCTATCACTGCGATCAGTAAGCCGATCAGCAGAGGCGCCATCGGGCCTTTCGGTAAGCCGTTGTTGTCATCGGTCAGGGCCATGATCACGCCCATCAGGATTGCGGTAATGATCATCTCGACCAGGAAAGCCTGGGCGGTGGACAGTGCCGGGTTCGGGAAGGTGGAGAACACCGACGCCAGCTCAAGGCTGGCGGCCGAGCCACGAACCATTTGATGGGTTTGTTCGAAATCGAAGAACAGGTTGCTGTACAGCGTGTAAACCAACAGCGCACCGCAGAAGGCGCCGGCAAGTTGCGCGAGGATATAGAACGGCAGTTTGCGCTTTTCAAAATCCGCGAAAATCGTCAGCGCGATGCTCACGGCCGGGTTCAGGTGCGCGCCGGAAACACCGGCCGTGAGGTAGATCGCCATACTCACGCCGACGCCCCAGATGATGCTGATTTCCCACAGACCGAAGCTGGCGCCCGCGACCTTGAGCGCGGCGACACAACCTGTACCGAAGAAGATCAGGAGTGCAGTGCCCAGGAACTCGGCCATGCATTGGCCTGAAAGCGATGGTTGCTGTAAAGCAGTTGTCATTGAAAACCTCAGTTTTTGTTTTTGTCTGGCGCGTTGCCGACAGGGCAAGGCGCGATTTTCTCCGAGGCAGGATCCCCATCCTGTTCCCGGTTTACTGCTGGGTGCTGCTATGACCACAATTCTTACATTATTCAGATTCGAAAAAATATAGACAAGAAACAAACCTGTCAAAGGTCGAAAGTGAACTGTCGGTCACAATGTAACTATTCGCTGGGTGAATGATCCTGTAGCGCTGGCGCGCAATGGTGCGCTCGGAATGCCCACAAGCCACGGGAAACGTGGCTTGGAATAGAGCCTTTTGCGCTGTGATTGCCTAGAGTGATCGCCTAGAATCCGGGGCAGCATTTTCCTGCCACTGCCGAGCCCGGAGTTGCCATGACCCCTGCGTTGGACTTGTTGAAAAAAGTTCGTGCCGAACATCGCGTGCACAGTTACGAACATGACCCGAAGGCCGCGTCCTATGGGCTGGAGGCCGCAGAGAAACTTGGCCTTGAGCCTGCGCAGGTGTTCAAGACGCTGCTGGCGGCCAGTGAAAAAGGTGAATTGCTGGTGGCGGTGGTGCCGGTCGTCGGAAGTCTCGATCTCAAAGGACTGGCGCATGCAGCAGGGGTGAAAAAAGTCGAGATGGCGGACCCGGCGGCGGCTCAACGCTCCACTGGATATTTGCTAGGCGGAATCAGCCCTCTGGGGCAGAAAAAACGCCTGCGCACCTTCATCGATGACTCAGCCCAGGGTTTTGCGACTATTTATGTCAGCGCCGGTCGACGAGGGCTGGAAGTCGAGTTGGCGCCAGCAATACTCGCCGAACATACCCAGGCGAAATTTGCCGATATTGGCCGTGCGTGACATTCGCCGGCGCTGTATGAAGAAAATTCGCCGGATCTGTCACTGGCGCTGATTTCATCGTGGCTGCATGCTCGGCCGACTGACTTAGGGAGAAGGTTATGCAGCTCGAGTTTTATCAGGTCGACGCGTTCAGTGATCGGCCCTTCAGTGGCAATCCGGCAATGGTCTATCGGCTCGATGCGTGGCTCGCGGATGAGTTGATGCAGAAAATCGCCGCCGAACACAATCTGGCGGAAACCGCGTTTATGGTGCGTGAAGGCCAGGCCTGGCATATCCGCTGGTTTACCCCGACCACCGAAGTGCCATTGTGCGGTCACGCGACGCTGGCCAGCGCTTATGTGCTGTTCGAGATCTACAAGGAAAGCGCTGAGCGTATCAACTTTACCTGCAAGTGCGGGCCGCTGAGCGTTAGCCGTGAGGATGGCCGCTTGTGGCTGGATTTTCCGTCGATTGAGCCATCGGAGATCGACGTGAAGCTGGATGTCGAGCGTGCGCTGGGGGTCGAGGCGGTGGAGGTGCTGGGCTCAAACGAACTGTTCGTGGTGCTGGAATCGGAGCAGGCGGTGCTCGACTGCAAACCGGACATGGTCGCGTTGGCCAAACTGCCGTGGCTGGGCGCTATCGTCACTGCGCGTGGCAATCAGCATGATTTCGTCTCGCGTTATTTCGCCCCGGCGATTGGCATCAATGAAGACCCGGTTACCGGTTCGACTCATTGCAGCTTGATCCCTTACTGGTCGAAACGTCTGGGCAAATCGAGCCTGACCGCGTGTCAGCGTTCGGCGCGCGGCGGGGAGTTGTTCTGTCGGCTTGAGGGTAAGCGGGTGAAGATCGGCGGCAATGCAACGCTCGTTGCGAGCGGTACGCTGATCCTCAGTTAATGTAAAACCCTTGTAGGAGTGAGTCAGTGTGGCGAGGGGATTTATCCCCGTTGGGTCGCGAAGCGGCCCCAGATCCTGCGACTGCTTCGCAGCCGAACGGGGATAAATCCCCTCGTCACAGAGGCTCACTACTACAGGGGAATGTGTAGGGTCAGAGAGCGGTGCTGTAGCGCCGAACACCGCTTTCCACTGCCGGAATCTGCGCCGCCGTACTGCCCGAAGCCTGGAACAACACCAGATGTTCGGCCGCAACGCGAATCCCTACCTCGGCACCCACCTGATGGTCTGCGTGGCTGGGGAAAATCGACTCCAGCTGTGCCCCGGTTGGTAGCAGCAGGCGATACAGCGTCGATGCCCCCAAGAACGTCTTGCCGACAATCTGCGCCTTCAACGCGCTATCCGGTGCATACACGATGTCGTCCGGACGCAGCAACACATCCACCGCCCCACCAATCGGCCAGGTATAAGCCCGATTGCCGCGCAGTTCGCCGAGTTCGGTTTGCACCGATTCCGGGCTGGCGAGCTGGCCGCGAATGAAGTAGCCCTGACCAATGAAACTGGCAACAAACTGGGTTGCCGGTTCGTGATACAGGTTGTACGGCGTGTCCCATTGCTCCAGTCGACCTTCCTTGAAAACGCCGACGTGATCGCTCACGGCAAAGGCTTCTTCCTGGTCATGGGTCACCAGAATCGCGCTGGTGCCACGGGCCTTGAGGATGTCGCGCACTTCGTGGCTGAGTTTGCGACGCAGCTCGCCATCGAGGTTGGAGAAGGGTTCATCAAGCAGCAGCAATTGCGGCTCGGGCGCCAACGCACGGGCGAGGGCGACGCGCTGTTGCTGGCCACCGGACAACTCGTGCGGGAAACGCTTGCCGAGGTTTTTCAGGTTGACCAGTTCCAACAACTCTTCAGTGACGCGCTCTTTCTGCGGATGCTTACGGATGCCGAAGGCAATGTTGTCCGCGACGCTCAGGTGCGGAAACAGCGCGTAGTCCTGGAACACCATGCCGATCCGGCGTTTCTCCGGGGCGAGGGTGAAACCGGCGCTGGAGATGACTTCGCCACCGAGCTGGATTTCACCTTCGTGCACCGGTTCGAAACCGGCGATGGCGCGCAGGGTAGTGGTCTTGCCGCAGCCGGACGAGCCGAGCAGGCAGCCGATGTCACCGGCGTTGAGGTGCAGATTGAGGTTCTGCACCACACGTTGGTCTTGATAGCCGCAAGCGAGGTTGCGCAGGTTCAGCAGTAATTCATGGCTCATGCGTGGTGATATGCCGGCTCGACGAGAAATTCGAGCAGCGCCTTCTGTGCGTGGAGACGGTTTTCTGCCTGATCCCAAGCGACGGAGCGCGGGTCATCCAGCAGGTCGAGACTGATTTCTTCGCCACGGTGGGCCGGCAGGCAATGCAGGAACAAGACGTCCTCGGCCGCGAGGTCGAGCAGGGCGCGGTTGACCTGGAACGGTGCGAACAGCTTGAGGCGCTTGGCGGTTTCCTCTTCCTGGCCCATGGAGGTCCAGACGTCGGTGCTCACCAGATGTGCGCCGCGTGCGGCATCCTTTGGATCGCGGACGATGGTCACACGATCGCCGGCCTTGGTGACAAATTCCGGGTTTGGCTCGTAGCCTTCCGGGCAGGCAATGCGTAACTGGAAGTCGAACTGGATCGCCGCTTCTATATAGCTGTTGCACATGTTGTTGCCGTCGCCGATCCAGGCAACCGTCTTGCCCTGGATCGAGCCACGATGCTCCAGGAAGGTCTGCATGTCGGCCAGCAACTGGCACGGGTGCAGGTCATCGGACAGGCCGTTGATCACTGGCACGCGCGAGTTGGCGGAAAATTCGGTCAGGGTGCTATGGGCAAAAGTACGGATCATCACCGCATCGAGCATGCTCGACATGACGATGGCGCAGTCGCCGATCGGCTCGCCACGGCCCAGTTGCGTGTCGCGCGGCGAAAGAAAGATCGCCTGGCCGCCGAGCTGGATCATGCCGGCCTCGAACGAGATCCGGGTGCGGGTCGAGGATTTCTCGAAGATCATGCCCAGCACGCGGTTTTTCAGAGGCTCGAACAGTACGCCGCGGTTACGCAGGTCCTTGAGCTCAACGCCTCGACGGATCACGCTGACCAGCTCTTCGGGCGTGCAATCCATCAGGGAGAGAAAGTGCCTTGCGCTCATCATTGACTACCTTTTGCTACAAACCGCAGATACTCAAAGCCTTGTTTAACGGAACAACGGGCGAGACCTGCGGCGTAAGCCGCACGGGGGCGACGAAATAGGGGGAGGCGCGATATTGACACTAAATGTCGCGTTTTTCCAATAGGCTACAGTTTTTGCGGGATTCGGAGGGCGGGCGGCAAGTTGCAGCCACGCATTTGAAGCCGGGTTCATTACAGCAGCGAGCCTCTTTGTACACTGGCCTTAAGGGGCTTGGCAATCAGGCGCGGCGGTGATGGCGCCAAGCGGGTCGGTATAAGAACGGGTAATTGCGCAATCGCTTGGTCGGATGTTCACGCTGAAATATTTGCTAAAGCAAAGTGCTGAGTTATAAATAGCCTTCGAGCGACGCAGGAAGCCTCCGCATGGAATCGAAAGAACAACTGTTAATGGATTTGCTGGGCCACACGGCTCGCTCTTTGACCCATCTCACCGCTTCAATGACCTCGATGTCTTTCGAACTGCTGCGCAGCGAAGACGAAGTGGTCAAGGCCGCCAGCCGGCAGATGATCGATCGTATGGCGACCATCAGTGCCGGGCTCGACGAGCATTGGCGCTTGATCGGCGAACTCACCGGCGTTCACATCGCCCATGAGCAGATCGAAACCATTCAGGAAATCCAGCTGGCGCCGCCACCCTCTCTGCCGATCAATTGATCGTGGCGGGCTATCGGCTCGCCTGATGGCCGCCGATTCACAAGACGAACGTCGCTGGCGCCGTGTCGGCACACGGGCCATAGTTTTGTTCCCGCAGGCGTTGTTGCCTGCCCAGAACAAAACAGAGACTGGCCATGACCAAGACTCTCCATCACCGTGCTTGCCACCTGTGTGAAGCCATCTGCGGTTTGACCATCGAAACCACCGAAACCGATGGCGCTGTCGCGATCACCTCGATCAAGGGTGATGCACTCGACACGTTCAGCCGTGGGCACATCTGCCCCAAGGCTGTGGCCCTGCAAGACATTCAGAATGATCCTGATCGCCTGCGCCAGCCGATGCGCCGCGTCGGTAGTGAATGGCTGCCGATCGAGTGGGACGAGGCGTTTGCGCTGGTGGCCGAGCGTCTGGCGGCGATCCAGGAGCGGCATGGGCAGAATTCGGTTGCCGTGTATCAGGGCAACCCGAGCGTGCACAACTATGGGCTGATGACCCACAGCAATTATTTCCTCGGCCTGTTGAAAACCCGAAACCGCTATTCCGCGACATCGGTCGATCAACTGCCCCATCACCTCAGCAGCTACTTGATGTACGGCCACGGCTTGCTGCTGCCGATCCCGGACATCGATCACACTGATTTCATGCTGATCCTCGGCGGCAATCCTCTTGCGTCCAACGGCAGCATCATGACGGTGCCCGACGTTGAGAAACGGCTGAAAGCGATTCAGGCCCGTGGCGGCAAAGTGGTGGTGGTCGATCCGCGACGCAGTGAAACGGCGGCGATGGCTGATCAGCATTTGTTCGTGCGTCCCGGAGGCGATGCGGCGTTGTTGTTTGGTTTGGTCAACACGTTGTTTAGCGAAGGCCTGACCCGCGACAGTCATTTGCCGGTGGAGGGCCTGGACGAAGTGCGCGCGGCTGTCTCGACCTTCACCGCCGAAGCCATGAGCCCGCTGTGCGCGGTGCCCGCCGAGCAAATCCGCCAATTGGCCCGAGACTTCGCCGCCGCGCCGAGTGCGGTATGTTATGGCCGGATGGGCGTTTCCACCCAAGCGTTCGGCACGTTGTGCCACTGGCTGGTGCAGTTGATCAATCTGGTCACCGGCAATCTGGATCGTGTTGGCGGGGCACTGTGCACAGAGCCCGCAGTGGATCTGGTGGCGTCGACCTCGGGCGGGCATTTCAACAAATGGCAGAGTCGCGTTTCAGGGCGTCCTGAATATGGCGGCGAACTGCCGGTGTCGGCGCTGGCCGAAGAGATGCTCACCGCAGGCGAAGGGCAGATCCGCGCGCTGATCACCGTGGCCGGCAATCCAGTGCTGTCGACACCCAACGGTCGACAACTCGAACAAGCGCTGGACGGTCTGGAATTCATGGTCAGCATCGACCTGTACATCAACGAAACCACGCGTTATGCGGACCTGATTCTGCCGTCGACGTCGGCGCTGGAGAACGATCACTACGACACCACGTTCAACCTGTTCGCGGTGCGTAACGTCACTCGCTTCAATCGCGCGATCCTCGGTAAGCCCGAGGGAGCGCTGCATGACTGGGAAATCTTTGTCGGCCTGGCCAAGGCCTTCGCCGAGAAAACCGGCAAGGAATTGAAGCCGACCATGCCGCCTGCAAAGATGATCGACATGGGCTTGCGCATGGGGATGTACGGTGACGCCTCCGAGCATAAGCTGTCGCTGGCGACGCTGTTCGACCATCCCCACGGCGTTGATCTGGGCGCGTTGAAACCCAATCTGGCCGCGCGCCTGAAAACGCCAGATCAACGCATACAGGCTGCGCCGCCAGAGATCCTCGCTGACCTGGCGCGGTTCGCCGCCTTGCAGGCACCGGCTGCCGATGAGTTGTTGATGATCGGCCGCCGGCATGTGCGCAGCAACAATTCATGGATGCACAACTATCATCGTCTAGTGAAGGGCAAGCCGCGTCACCAGTTACTGATGCACCCGGATGACCTCGCCAGCCGGGGGCTCAATGATGGACAGCTTGTACGGGTGAGTTCACGAGTCGGGCAGATCGAAGTGGAAGTGCTCGGCAGCCTCGACATGATGAAAGGCGTGGTCAGCCTGCCGCACGGTTGGGGGCATGCGCGTCCGGGCGTGCAGATGGCGATCGCCAGCAGTCAGCCGGGATCGAGCGCCAACGACCTGACCGATGAATGTCAGCTCGACGAGTTGTCCGGGAATGCGGCGCTCAATGGTGTGCCGGTGACCGTGGCGGCGGCTTGAGTATGTCTGTCGGGGAGACCGAGCAGGGCGCTCGGGATTCCGTTACAATGCGCCACCGTGCCGACCCGTGAGTCGGAAAGTTCAGCCGAGGTGCTCCATGGATATCATCGAAACGATTAAAGAGCAGATTGCCAACAACACCATTCTGCTTTACATGAAAGGCTCGCCGAATGCCCCACAATGTGGCTTTTCCGCGAAAGCTGCACAGGCTGTGATGGCGTGTGGTGAAAAGTTTGCGTACGTGGACATCCTGCAGAACCCGGAAATCCGCGCCAACCTGCCAAAGTACGCCAACTGGCCGACTTTCCCGCAACTGTGGGTCGGCGGTGAACTGGTCGGCGGTAGCGACATCATGACCGAGATGTCGGCAGACGGTTCGCTGCAAAGCACCATCAAGGCGGCTGTTGAAGCCGCTGCTGCGAACAAGTCCGAAGCCTGATTGGCTTTTGTAGGGGCCAGCAGGCTGGCTCCTACAGGGGTTTCGGTAACGACCGGAGTCCGGGCAATAAAAAGCCCCGCACCTCGAAAGAGGGCGGGGCTTTTTAGTGGGCGACTGACTTACTCTTCGCCCATCTGCGATTGCAGGTAGTTCTCAAGACCGACTTTATCGATCAGGCCCAGCTGGGTTTCCAGCCAGTCGATATGTTCTTCTTCGGATTCGAGAATGTCTTCGAGCAGTTCACGACTGCCGAAGTCGCCAACGGTTTCGCAATGGGCGATCGCGGCTTTCAGGTCAGCGTGGCCGGTCTTCTCGATACGCAGGTCGCACTCCAGCATTTCCCGGGTGTGCTCGCCGATGTGCAGCTTGCCCAGATCCTGCACGTTCGGCAGGCCTTCAAGGAACAGGATGCGCTTGATCAGCTTGTCCGCGTGCTTCATCTCGTCGATGGATTCTTTGTACTCGTGCTTGCCCAGCTTGTTCAGGCCCCAATCTTCATACATGCGCGCATGCAGGAAGTACTGATTGATCGCGACCAGCTCATTGGCAAGGATCTTGTTGAGATGCTGGATGACTGTAATGTCGCCTTTCATGATCGGAGTCCTGCCCTGTAATAGCTGTATATAAGGCGGAGTTTGAGCTTCGTATTTATAAGTGTCAAACCTAAGTTATTGAATAATATATGAAAATTAATCGGAATAAGAATGTTTGTGTTCCGCGTCTAGAGCCTAAGCGATTGATTTACAGGCATAAAAAAACCGGACATAAGTCCGGTTCTTTGAAATAGGGGGAATTACGCAGCAGTAAATTCTACCGGATAGGGAATCGCGGCCTGGGCGGTTTGCAGTTTGGTCAGGGTTTCGCGAACCACTTCCTTGGCAAGGCAGGCACATTTGCCACATTGGCTGGCGACGCCGGTGGCCTGGCGAACTTCTTTATAGCTGCAGCAACCTTCATAGATCGCTTCGCGGATCTGTCCGTCGGTGACGCCAGTGCAGAGACAAACATACATAAGTGAGAACCGTCGCTGGTTGTGACTCAATTGCGATGGATCTTAATGTTAACGAGAATGATTGTCAAAGTGCTTTCGGAAGCCTTTTCACCAGATTGGCGCATGACTGACGAACGGTGATTACTGGCGATCTGCCTGGCCCCGTAAATGCAGCCTTGCGATCGGCAAGCTGCAAAAAACCGTTAAGGACAGGCCAAAAACGCAGTGTATGATGGTCGGCCCTTGCGAAGGGGGTTCGTGTCACAGGGCTGTCGCCTGAGGGTGACAGGCTGGCCCGGACCCTGAACTTCAAGTTTTTACACCCCCCGCTATCAATCAGCGTACTCGTAGGCAAACAAGCCCCAGACTTCACCGTCCCGGCCGTACTCGGCAATGGCGAGATCGTTGACAGCTTCACCCTGTCCTCGGCCATCAAAGGCAAATACGGCCTGGTGTTCTTCTACCCACTGGACTTCACCTTCGTCTGCCCGTCCGAGCTGATTGCTCTGGACAACCGCATGGCTGACTTCAAGGCTCGCAACGTTGAAGTGATCGCTGTGTCGATCGACTCGCACTTCACCCACAACGCCTGGCGCAACACCCCAGTGAACAATGGCGGCATCGGCCAGGTGAAATACACCATGGCTGCCGACATGAAGCACGACATCGCCAAGGCTTACGACGTTGAGTCCGAAGGCGGCGTGGCTTTCCGTGGCGCATTCCTGATCGACGACAAAGGCGTTGTTCGCTCGCAGATCATCAACGACCTGCCACTGGGCCGTAACATGGAAGAGCTGATCCGTCTGGTCGACGCTCTGCAATTCCACGAAGAGCACGGCGAAGTTTGCCCTGCCAACTGGAAAAAAGGCGACAAAGGCATGAACGCTTCGCCAGAAGGCGTTGCGGCTTACCTGACCGAGAACGCTGCTGCCCTGTAAGGCGCAACGTTGCGGTACAAAAAAACCGGCCCACGTGGCCGGTTTTTTATGAGCGGGAGAAAACCGACCAGGATCAGTCGTCGAAATCTTCCCAGCCGCCCATCTGTTTCCAGCGATTGACGATGCCGCAGAACAGCTCAGCGGTTTTCTCGGTGTCGTAACGCGCCGAGTGCGCCTCACGTCCGTCGAAATCGATGTCGGCAGCCTGACAGGCTTTCGCCAGTACGGTTTGGCCGTAAGCCAGGCCGGCCAGCGTCGCAGTGTCAAAGCTTGAGAACGGGTGGAACGGATTGCGCTTCATGTCCAGTCGCGCAACGGCGGCATTCAGGAAGCCCAAGTCGAAGCTGCTGTTGTGGCCGACCAGAATCGCACGCTTGCAGCCGTTGGCTTTCAGCGCCTTGCGGATGCCACGGAAGATGTCGGTCAGGGCTGTCTCTTCGCTCACGGCCATGCGCAGCGGGTGATCCAGCTTGATTCCGGTGAACTCCAGTGCCGCCGCTTCAATGTTGGCGCCTTCGAACGGCTCGACACGGAAGAAGTAGGTGTGATCCGGATAAACGAAACCCTTTTCATCCATGGCGATGGTGGTCGCGGCAATCTCCAGCAACGCATCGGTGGCCGAATTGAAGCCACCGGTTTCTACGTCGACAACAACCGGCAGGTAGCCGCGAAAGCGTGCTGCCATTGGATGACGGGAACCGCCTCCGCCACTTTGACCGTCCAGTTCGTCGTCGAAATGGTCTTCACTCACGCGTGTTCCTCCAGCAGGCGCCAGCGCAGTTTTTCACCGGCGCGCAGCGGGATAACGGTCAGCTCGCCAAATGGCAGGCTGGTTGGGGCGGTCCATTCGTCACGAACCAGGGTAATGCGATCGGTGTTCACTGGCAGGCCATAGAAGCGCGGGCCGTTGAGGCTGGCAAACGCTTCGAGCTTGTCCAGCGCATTGCGCTGTTCAAAGGCTTCGGCATACATCTCGATGGCGGCGTACGCGGTGTAGCAGCCAGCACAGCCGCAAGCGGCTTCCTTGGCGTGCTGGGCGTGCGGCGCCGAGTCGGTGCCGAGGAAGAACTTCGCGCTGCCGCTGGTAGCGGCATCGAGCAGGGCTTCCTGATGGGTGTTGCGCTTGAGGATCGGCAGGCAGTAGAAGTGCGGCCGAATCCCGCCCACCAACATGTGGTTGCGGTTGTACAGCAGGTGATGCGCGGTGATGGTCGCGCCAACGTTGGCCGGGGCCTCGTTGACGAACTGCACGGCGTCGGCGGTGGTGATGTGTTCGAAAACAACTTTGAGCGTCGGGAAACGCTCGACCACACGACGCATATGCTCATCGATGAAGATTTTTTCGCGGTCGAACACGTCGACATCGCCACGGGTGACTTCGCCGTGAATCAACAGCGGCATCCCGACTTCGGCCATGGCCTCGATTGCCGGGAAGATCTTGTCGATGCTGGTGACGCCAGAATCCGAATTGGTGGTGGCGCCGGCCGGGTACAACTTGGCGGCGTGCACGAAACCGCTGGCCTTGGCCTCGCGAATTTCTTCGGGCTGGGTGCGGTCGGTGAGGTACAGCACCATCAACGGCTCAAAGCGACTGCCGGCCGGGCGGGCAGCGAGAATCCGCTGTCGATAACCGTCGGCTTCAGCGGCGTTGCGCACCGGTGGTACCAGGTTGGGCATGATGATGGCGCGACCAAACGTGCGCGCAACATCGGCAACGGTATTGGTCAACACGGCACCATCGCGAAGATGAATGTGCCAGTCGTCGGGACGCAGCAGGGTCAGGCGGTCGGACATGAGGGGATTCCAGGCGGGTCAAACTGAGGCGAATGCTACCGGAAAAGACTCTTGCAGGCACTCGCTATCAAGTTTTGCGGGAACCTTCCGATATCCCGTAGGTATGCCGTAAACGTAGTGTGATTCGGTCTTTGTGTTCAAGAAGCCATTGGAGCCTCCCGTGCGCCAGCGATATTTAGCCTTGCTCAGTGTGTTTGCCAGTTTTCCCGCGATGGCGCTTACGTACCAGACTCGCCTGGAGAACATTGAGTGGACGGTCGCCGGCGATAAGTTCGAGTGCCGCCTGACACAACCGATCACAGATTTCGGCTCGGGTGAGTTCGTGCACAAGGCCGGCGAACAGGCGATCTTCCGTCTGAATGCCTACAACGCCATGCTCGGCGGCGGTTCGGCGACGTTGCTCGCAGCCGCCGCACCCTGGCAGCCGGGGCGCGGTGACATCAACCTGGGTTCCGTAAGACTGGGCAGCGGCAACGTCTTGTTCAACAGTTCGCAGTCTCAGGCCGGTGGTTTGATCAGTGGCCTGATGGATGGGCGCAGCCCTGTTGTTCGTCGAGCCTCAGGCGATGGTCGGGTCTCGGAAGTGCGTTTGTTGCCGGTCAGATTCAATAAGGCCTTCAACGATTACCAGAGCTGTGTGGCGAAGTTGCTGCCCCAGAATTTCGAACAGGTTAAACAGTCGCAGATCGGCTTCCCCGGCGAAGGCATCGAACTGGATGCCACCGCCAAGGCCAAGCTGCAAGTAATGCTCGAGTACATGAAGGCTGATCCGACGGTCAATCACATCGAACTCGATGGCCACTCGGACAACAGCGGTAACCGCCTGACTAACCGCGAACTGTCCCGGCGTCGGGCCTTGGCCGTGGTTGATTTCTTCAAGGCCAACGGCATTCAGGAATCGCAGATCACCGTGCGTTTCCATGGCGAGCGCTATCCTCTGGCGCCGAACACCAATGCGGCCAACCGCGCCAAGAACCGTCGGGTCAATGTGCACCTCGCGCGAGTCGCCCCGACTACCGCCCCAGCACCCACCGCCAGCACGCCAGCCAGCGCCGCGGCGACTTCCTGACCCGCCGGTCATCGTCGCGCTCTCGACAGATTCTGTCGCTTTGTCGTCTTAAGCTGTCGCGCCTCTGTAAATTATCGCGTTTGGGCGGTAGACTCCTCGGCTTTCCGTAGAACCCCGTGGAGTGATGGCATGGCGGACGTATTGAATGTCGTTCTGTCGTATTCCGGGGGACTTGTCAGTTTGTTGTTTGTCTTTTGTTT
>NZ_JBIWAL010000025.1:0-77517 GCF_044760045.1 Pseudomonas sp. NPDC098747
AGAGTCCTGCGGCAGAAATTCTTCGAAGCGGACATTGGCGTTTCCGGCGTCAACTTCGCCGTGGCCGAAACCGGCACCCTGCTGCTGGTGGAAAACGAAGGCAACGGCCGGATGACCACCACCGTGCCGCCGGTGCACATCGCCGTCACCGGCATCGAAAAAGTCGTCGAAAACCTGCGCGACGTGGTGCCGCTGTTATCCCTGCTGACCCGCTCGGCGCTGGGCATTCCGATCACCACGTACGTCAACATGATCTCCGGCCCGCGCAAGGAGCATGAACTCGACGGACCGCAAGAAGTGCATCTGGTGCTGCTCGACAACGGTCGCAGCCAGGCCTTTGCCGACAGCGAATTGCGCCAGACCCTGAACTGCATTCGCTGCGGCGCGTGCATGAATCATTGCCCGGTCTACACGCGAATCGGCGGCCACGCCTATGGGGAGGTATACCCCGGCCCTATAGGAAAAATCATCACCCCGCACATGGTCGGCCTGGCCAAGGTCCCGGATCACCCGAGTGCGTCTTCGCTCTGCGGTGCCTGCGGTGAAGTGTGTCCGGTAAAAATTCCTATCCCCGCATTGCTACGTCGCCTACGCGAAGAAAACGTCAAAGCCCCGGACAGCCCTCATCAAGTGATGCGCGGTCAGGGCAGCAAGTATTCGCGCAAGGAACGCTTTATCTGGAACGCCTGGGCGAAGCTCAACAGTTCGCCAACGCTGTATCGGCTGTTCGGCTTTTTCGCCACGCGCTTACGCGCCCTCACGCCAAAAAATGTTGGCCCATGGACGCAGAATCACAGCGCACCAAAACCCGCTGCTCGCTCACTGCACGACATGGCCCGCGAGCATTTGGCTAAACAGGGAGACCGCTGATGAGTGCCAAGCAAAATATCCTCGGCAAACTACGGAAAAGTCTGACAGGCGCCACACCGATTGCCGACGACTTCGATGTCGATCTGGTAACCCAGCCTTACACCTACAGCGCCGAACAGCGCATTCCGCAATTGCGCAAATTGATGGAAGCGGTCCATACCGAGATCCATCTGACTTGCGATGAGGAATGGCCAGCGCTGCTCGCACAATTGCTGCACGACCGTCAGTTACCGAGCCTGTTGATCGCACCGACTACGCCACACGGTGCAAAAATCACCCAACACTGGGCGAACAATCCTGATCTGCCGGCGCTGAAATCCTACGACCGGCCGATGGAAGAATGGAAAGCCGAGCTGTTCAACGACACGCCGGCCAGCCTCACCGGTACTTTCGGTGCTATCGCCGCCACCGGCAGCCTGATTCTCTGGCCGAGCCGCGAAGAACCACGCCTGATGAGTCTGGTGCCGCCCGTACATTTCGCCCTGCTCAAGGCCAGCGAAATTCGCGACAACTTCTATCAGGTGCAACAGGAATTCCAATGGGCCCAAGGTATGCCGACCAACGCGCTGCTGGTGTCTGGCCCGTCGAAAACCGCTGACATCGAGCAAGTGCTGGCGTACGGCGCCCACGGCCCGAAAGACCTCGTGGTGCTGATCCTGGAGGACCAATGACGCTTCCGGCGACTTTTCTGCGTGATGCGCAACAACTGATTCCAGCGGATCGCCGCTTCGACGATCCGCTGTCGACATTGGCCTTCGGTACCGACGCCAGTTTCTACCGACTGATTCCGCAACTGGTAATCCGCGTTGAGTCGGAAGACGAAGTCGTGGCGCTGCTGAAACTGGCCCAGCGCGACCACGTCCCGGTGACCTTTCGCGCAGCCGGCACCAGTTTGTCCGGACAGGCGATCAGCGATTCGGTGCTGATCGTGCTTGGGGATAACTGGAACGCTCGCGAGATACGTGGCCAGGGCACGCAAATCCGTTTGCAACCGGGGGTGATCGGCGCGCAGGCCAATGCCTGGCTGGCGCCGTTCGGACGCAAGATCGGCCCGGACCCGGCGTCGATCAACGCCTGCAAAATCGGCGGCATCGTCGCCAATAACGCCAGCGGCATGTGCTGCGGCACCGCGCAAAATACTTATCACACGCTGGCCGGGATACGTCTGGTACTGGCCGACGGCACTCGCCTGGATACCGAAGATGCCGCCAGCGTCGCGGCATTTCGCGTAAGCCACGGCGATCTGCTGGAACGCTTGGCGACTTTGAGCCGCGAGACCCGCGCCAATGCCGAATTGGCTGCCAGAATCCGCCACAAATATCGTCTGAAAAATACCACTGGTCTGTCGCTCAACGCTTTGGTGGATTTCGACGAGCCTGTGGATATCTTGAGCCATTTGCTGGTCGGCTCCGAAGGCACGCTCGGCTTCATCAGTGCGGTGACTTACGACACGGTGATCGATCATCCGTACAAGGCTTCAGCGCTGATCGTGTTCCCGGATGTGGAAACCTGCTGCAACGCGGTTACTGTGCTGAAAAGCCAACCAGTGTCAGCGGTAGAACTTCTGGATCGACGCAGTCTGCGCTCTGTGCAGGACAAACCGGGCATGCCCGCTTTCGTACAGCAGCTGTCGAACAATGCCTGCGCCCTACTGATCGAATCCCGCGCCGCCTCTTCCACTTTGCTGCAGGAGCAACTGGCGCAGATCATGGCGTCGCTCGTCGGTTTCCCTGTGGAAAAACAAGTCGACTTCACTGAAGACCCGATTGAAAACGCAAAACTCTGGGCGATCCGCAAGGACACCTTCCCCGCCGTCGGCGCAGTGCGTAAAACCGGCACCACGGTGATCATCGAGGACGTGACCTTCCCGGTCGAACAACTGGCGATCGGCGTGAATCGCTTGATCGAACTGTTCGACAAACATTCCTACGACGAAGCGATCCTTTTCGGACATGCGCTGGAAGGCAATCTGCATTTCGTCTTCACCCAAGGCTTCAACAACCCGGAAGAAGTCGCACGCTATCAGGCGTTCATGGACGACATCGCGCAACTGGTGGCGGTGGAGTTCGGCGGTTCGCTCAAAGCCGAACACGGCACCGGGCGCAACATGGCGCCGTTCGTGGAACTGGAATGGGGCAGCGACGCCTATCAACTGATGTGGCAGCTCAAACGCCTGCTCGACCCGAACGGTATTCTCAACCCGGACGTGGTGCTCAGCGAAGATCCGCAGATCCACCTCAAACACCTGAAACCGCTGCCGGCGGCCGACGAAATCATCGACAAGTGCATCGAGTGCGGCTTCTGCGAACCGGTCTGCCCGTCGAAAGGCCTGACTCTGAGCCCGCGCCAGCGCATTGTGATCTGGCGCGATATTCAGGCGAAAAAACGCGCAGGAATCGACACCACTGAACTGGAAAAAGCCTACGAGTACCAAGGCATCGAAACCTGCGCCGCCACGGGTCTGTGTGCGCAACGCTGTCCAGTAGGCATCAATACCGGTGAACTGGTGAAAAAGCTTCGCGGCCGACACGCAACGCACCAGAAAACCGCCGACTGGATTGAAGGTAATTTCGCCAAGACGCTGCAAGGTGCGCGCTTCACCCTGCATGTGGCCAACGGTGCGCGGATGATGCTGGGGGCGCCGCGTCTGGCGAAACTTTCGGCGACCCTGACTCGCTTGTCCAAGGGCCAAGTGCCGTTGTGGACGAGCGCGATGCCGCAACCGGAGAGAGCCATTCGCTTCAGTTCTAGCATGTCGGACGAACGCCCGCGTGTTGTCTATCTGGCGGCGTGCGTCTCGCGGGTAATGGGCCCGGCGGCGGGTGACAAGGAGCAGATGTCGCTGTACGACAAGACCCGTGGATTGTTGGAAAAGGCCGGTTATCAAGTGGTCTTTCCCGACAATCAGGACAACCTTTGCTGTGGTCAACCATTCGCCTCTAAAGGCTATGCCGAACAGGCTGAGCATAAACGTCAAGAGCTGATCAGCGCGCTACTCCACGCCAGTCGCGGCGGGCTTGATCCGATCTATTGCGACACCAGTCCGTGCACGCTGCGGCTGGTGCAGGACGTGGGAGATGTTCGCCTGGACCTGTACGACCCGGTGCGTTTCATCCGCACGCATCTGCTCGACCGGCTGGATTTCACTCCTCAGGAAGCACCGATTGCCGTCCACGTGACGTGCAGCACTCAGCATTTGGGCGAGAGCCAGGCGTTGATTGATCTGGCGCGCAAGTGCAGTAACAACGTAGTGATTCCGGAAGGCATTCATTGTTGCGGTTTCGCGGGGGACAAGGGCTTTACCACGCCGGAACTGAACAGCCACTCGCTGCGCACGCTCAAGGACGCGGTGCAGCATTGCAGCGAAGGGATTTCGACCAGCCGAACGTGTGAAATCGGCCTGACGCAGCATGGCGGGATCGACTATCACGGTTTGGTTTATCTGGTGGACCGGGTCACTCGGGCGAAGGCCTGCTGAAGAAAATCAGAACCCTTTAGCGAGACGGTAGTCCATTGAACAAGCCTCGAACATTCGGGGTTTGTCCTTCTTTCGGTGGCCCGCACTCACGGTCAGCGAATTCCGGATACCTCAGTGCAAGGAGATTCCCATGAAGCGTTCTGTACTGTTCGGTCTGTTCGTTACTGCCTCGATGATGGCGTCCAGTTCGTTCGCCGATAGCAAGCCGTCGAGCCTGTGCGATGCGAATTTGCAGACAATTGACAACTCCAAGTCCCAATACCAGACGTCGCCGGACCTGAATGCGCGCGTCTCGGCCAGTGTCAGTAAAGCCAAGGCACTCAAGGACCAGGGCAAAACCGACGAATGTCTTGTTGAAACCCAGCAAATCCTTCTGGAAATTCAGAAAACTACCAGTGACACCAAAAAATGACCTAAGGCCCGACCAACCTTTGGATCGGCCTTTTTGGCTTGGTTTTGGTGACCCAGGCTTTTCATACCAGATGTAAAAAAAACCGAATTCCTGCGTGACGTCGCGGTCGATTGTACAGGCCCCGAAACGAACGCGGCCTGTTACGACCTCGGCATCGCCGCCAGATCGTCCGGCAGCACCGAGACCTACTGCTCAAGGAGATACCCATGAAGCATTCTGCAATTGCTGGATTGTTCATCGCTGGTGCCCTGCTGACGTCGCCGGTGTTCGCGGCAGACAACGACAAAACTCTCTGTGCCGGGAATCTTCAAGCTATCAAAGACTTCGTCACCAGTCAGCCATCCCTTCCTGAATCCTCCATGAACAACATCAAGGCGGATCAGGAAAAAGCCCTGGCGGCTCAAGCCGCTGGCAACGACAAGGATTGCGTGGAGATCACCTCGGGCCTGATGACTAAAATGCAGATCCGTAACCCGACGCGTAACTGACATACCTCAAGGCCAACCTTCGGGTTGGCCTTACACGCCGATTGGCGTACACTGCGCAGGCTTGTTGCTCACCAAGATGTACAGAGCAATGAGTTCGGGGCCGTTTAGGATTCGACGCCGGTTGCGAAACTTTAGGTGCATGCCGAGTTGGTAACAGAACTCGTAAATCCACTGTTGCAACTTCTTATAGTTGCCAATGACGAAACCTACGGGGAATACGCTCTCGCTGCGTAAGCAGCCTTAGCCTTCCCTTCTGGTACCTTCGGGTCCAGCAATCATCAGGGGATGTCTGTAAACCCAAAATGATTGTCATATAGAACAGAATCGCCGTGCAGTACGTTGTGGACGAAGCGGCTAAAACTTACACAACTCGCCCAAAGCACCCTGCCCTTCGGGTCGCTGAGGGTTAACTTAATAGAAACGGCTACGCATGTAGTACCGACAGCGGAGTACTGGCGGACGGGGGTTCAAATCCCCCCGGCTCCACCACTTCAACATCTAAAGACGTCCACGGACGTCTTTTTTTGTGCCTGAAATCCAGTAAATACAAGGACTTCAGCGCCAGTAGCGTCCCAAGACGTCCGATAGAATCTACGATCATTGGTATTCCACGTGGTATTCCAAGCCCTTCAGTGGTAATTTTTGGAATACCGAACGATGTCGTGGAATACCTCATGTGCGCCCAAGCCACCCGCCTCTCTGATCGTCAGCTCAAAGCTATCAAGCCGAAAGATAAGGATTACGTCCTTAGCGATGGCGACGGCCTTCAATTACGAGTGAGAATCAATGGCTCTACGCTATGGAACTTCAACTACCGCCATCCGGTAACGAAGAATCGTATCAATATGGGACTCGGCACCTACCCAGAGCTCTCTCTCGCGCAAGCCAGAAAGAAAACGGTCGAAGCTAGAGAACTGCTTGCACAGGCCATCGACCCGAAAGAGCAACGCAATGCGTTGGAGCAAACAAAAAAAGCAGCAACTGAGCACACGTTCGAGAACGTTGCTGCTACTTGGTTTGAGCTGAAGCAGGATGTCGTCACACCGGCCTATGCCGAAGACATATGGCGTTCCCTAACCCTGCACGTATTCCCAAAACTCGGAACTACACCACTCTCGCAAATCACTGCGCCGATGGTCATCGAGTTGCTGCGCCCCCTGGAAACGAAAGGCAGCTTGGAGACAGTGAAACGACTGGCTCAACGGCTCAATGAGATCATGATCCATGGCGTGAACTCGGGAATGATCTTCGCCAATCCACTCAGCGGCATCCGGGCCGTTTTTAAGAAACCGAAAAAGCAGAACATGGCCGCCCTTCGACCAGAAGAACTGCCGGAGTTAATGATTGCAATCGCTAACGCCAGCATCAAAAGGACAACACGCTGCTTGATCGAATGGCAACTCCACACCATGACGCGCCCTGCGGAAGCCGCTACAACTTCCTGGGCTGACATCGACCTCGAAAAGAAGACCTGGACGATCCCAGCAGAGCGAATGAAAAAGCGACGCGCCCACGTCATACCGCTGACCGAGCACGCACTTGCTCTGTTAGAGACGATCAAACCCTACAGCGGCCACAGAGAGTTCGTGTTCCCTGCTGACAGAGACCCACGAACTCACTGCAACAGCCAGACGGCAAACATGGCCTTGAAACGTATGGGCTTTGAAGGTCGATTGGTAAGTCACGGCATGCGCTCCATGGCGAGTACCATTCTGAACGAACAGGGGTGGGATTCTGAGTTGATTGAGGTAGCACTTGCGCATGTCGACAAGGATGAGGTTCGCAGCGCCTACAACCGAGCGGGTTACATAGAACGCAGGCGCCCTATGATGATCTGGTGGAGCGAGCACATTCAGCATGCGGCTACCGGTAGCTTGTCGGTTTCAGCCGTCCATGGAACGAGGGGGCTGAAATTAGTATCAATGTGCTAATGCCCAACACAAAGCAACGTAGCAGCAACGCCACTACAAAGCAGCATCGCACGCCACCAGAGTCTCTACGATCAGAGTGGCGTCCGAGTTCACCAGTCCTTCCATCCGACAGCCAAGCTAACCGACTACAGTTCTTCCCCAAAATGTCGGTTGCGATGGCAGTTCGGACACAGAGCCTGAGCGTTTTCTACCGTGTCATCACCGCCGTGTGCCAACTGTACGATGTGATGCACTTCGAGGTAAGGCGTTCCATTTGAACGCCTCTTGAATGGCGCTGGCGCCTCGCACAGCTCACAATTTCCATTGGCGCGAATAAGCGTTTGGGCAACAACATCTGGATTGCGCTCATATTGGCGCACTAGCCTTATAACAGCCTTTGATTTTTTCGGTGCGCTTCGGAGCCTATGCAAACGGGCCTCATCGCTGTCAGCGATTGACCTGCTGACCTCTTCAACGAATACGGAGGGAGGGGGCTCTAATTCCGCGCTAGCGGCCAAGCGTTCGGTGAAGACCTGGTGCAAATTCCGTAGCCCCCGCTCCTTTGATCTAGAATTTGGAAGCGTTTCCAGATAGGAAATGTGGCGCCATAACGCCTGAAGTGCGGTAAAAAGTGCGTCATTCCCCAGCGCCGCAACATTTTCAAGCATCAACTGCATCGCTGCCACATTGACTGTGGCCTTTAACGTCTTTCCCGCTCGCAGGTTTAGATATGCGTACAGATAGGCATTCGCAGTACGACTTGTAAAACCATGTTGATTCATGAGCTCATCAATTGCCGCTGTTGACCTTATAGCACCGCTCTCGACACGCGCTGCGAGGGCCAACGCCACACGGACCTGTTGTTCAGTAACGATTTGTCGCATGTGGTATTCCCAGCATAGGAGTTAAATTTTCTGATCACATTAGTAATCGAAGCAAGCTGCCAACTCCATAATTTCGCGTAGCAAAAGGGCTGGTGTTTTCACCACGCCCTTCGGTGTGAAGAGAAGTTCCCGTTTCGGCATCCCTGCTATGGTGTGATTGCGCTGAGTGTTTCCGCGCCAAACCATTTCTCCAATGTGGTCAGGGCTTGCGGAGAGAGCTGCTGGGTGAAAAGTAAGGCAAGGCGTGTCTTGGGTCTTGAGCAGGACACATAGAACAAATTTCGATTTCGCTCGAACATATCGGCTTTGGCAGGAGGGATTACGTCAGCACTAGAGAGAGTCAACATCTCGCCGAAGTTGTACTTGCTCCAACCTCGACCGATCACTACTAGAACATTCTCAAACTGAGCACCCTTGACACCGTGTTTCGTCTCGAACGGTGAATGACCGACCAAGTATCGACGCAAAGCCACAATTTCCGAATACGGAATATCGCGCAGTTTTTCGAGTTCATCCAGTGCTCTCGGAAACTCCACTTCTCCTTCCTTATCGAAAGTACGGAGTTCGCGCTCACGCTTTTCCACCGCATCAGGCAGTCGTGGTCTCTTCAGATCTCGCAGGTGATCTACGACTTGGCCGATCGTGCCTGCTTCACGCAAGACTGAAAGCTGGTTCATGGCAGCGTCCCAAGCCATCTTGTCACCATGACTTAGAATCTGTGGTGCTTCGCCTCCTAATGCTTCGAACATCAAGCCGAATTTTCGGGTCGCGAACGCGTCGCATGCTGGCTCAAGCGCATCAACAAAAAAGGCAATATGCGGATGTTCTTTTTTGGTGAACGCTTCGTTGTAGCGAAACGTAGCTGCAACGCGTGAATAGCCTTGCTCAGAAGCTAGCAACCGGTGAGTCAGCATAAGGATCTTGGTATGGTCGGCTGAAAGATCCCAGCCGTCTGCCGCCAGTTCAGCTTTCACCTTTTCCATGGCGACCTTGCCGATATCTGTCGGAAGATCCCCTCCCCAGTGGGCACCTTTTTGACGGTCCCCTGCCCAGCTATTCGTATGAAAGACACGCACTTGGCCAAAGGCATCTGGATCTTTCACAAACTGGCGGAGTTCAGGGCGCATGCGGTTGAGGCAGTCGACCACGTTTTTGACCGATCTGAAGTTGGCTTCTACCCCGATTTCCACTAGTTCAGGATGTTCAAGTTTGCCACAACCACCGTCATAGATTTTTTGCCAATGGTCGCCAAAGAATCCAAATTGTGGTGATCCTGGTTTGCCAAGAAATCTGGATTTGATCGCCTCGACCCAATCCCTGTCAGTGTCCTGGTACTCGTCAACCAGAATGATCGGAAAACGGTCCGTAACCATCTGACGAAACTTTGCGTGCTCCATCAGTGCGATCGTGAGGGGGAGCACGTCATCGTGGTGGAGCAGGGCGCGATCCTCCCGAAGCGAGCGATGTCCAAGGCTATACTCGATTGATCGGCTGCCCAGAGAGCCTCCTGCTTCGTCGATCTTCTCTTTCCACGCAGGCAGTCCTTCGACCAAGGTTCGAAGCGGCTTCTGAAACCCGTTGATCAGTGACCAGCAGAAGGCATGATTTGTCTCGCAGAAGATAAGCGGGCTTCGATCTGTGCGAGAAGCAATTTCGTCTTTGGCCACGTTAGTAAAGGTAATGCAGGCGATCTGCTGGCTGCGCTTGGGTAGGTCTACCTTGTCACGTTCTATAAGTAGCTGAAGTGCCTTGATTAAGGAGTAGGTTTTCCCGGCGCCTGCACCGGCTTCAAGTCGAAAACTCTTTCCTTCTTTAAGGCATGCGTACATAGCCTCTAGAGCTCGTTGGCTGGCTGCTTCAGCGGGTGATTGGATATCAGACATCCAATTTCTCCTCGGCAGGCTCGACCGATGCAGCCACCTCAATGGCAAGTGCTAAAGCAGGGTCTGGCAGATCGATGGCACCATTTGCCAGCCAGCGCACACCCTCAAGAATGTACTTTGGCGCCTTCCACTCTTGGTCGGTGATCGCGTATTTCAGTGCAAATTCTGACTTCTTCTGCTTGTTCGCGGTGGCTCGAGCTGCCAACTCACGTTCGTTTGCGGGCGCTTCCGCAAGTCCAAACAGCGTTGGATTGGTGAGGATGAATGCATCTTCGAAGGTGCGACCGCACGGTCCGCCTATTTCCTCTGCACACTGAAACGCGATGCGATTCCCTTTGTTGATTTTCTGCGCCTCGTTCTTGGAAAGAAGCCCGGTCAACGTGAAGGGGTCGTCCTCTGAGAACCATGCTTTCAAGCATGCGTTGCTGGAATGTGTTCCTTTGTGGACTGCACATGCCTCTCCGCCAGGCTTCTCTACAGAATCAAGGTCAGTGATAACGAGAGAGCGCAGCTCTAGAAACTGGAGTAAGTCGAAGAATAGGTGGGCGTAAGCACCGCCTACCTCCATCACTGTTACATACTGGCTAGAAAGTTTTGGGCTGTCGGGTTCGGATGCCTCCAGCTTATCGATTATGACAGGAAGTAGTAACCGCTCACTGAGGCCTTCGACTAAGACAGCTTTGTCTGCAAAGAACAGATCACAGCGGGTCAGGGTCATGTACTGGTGCAGGAACTTTTTATCTGGTTCAGAAGTTGCGCCCAAACCTTTACGCAGATCCTTGATCTTGGTTTGTCGAGCGCCCGTTGGAGCTTCCGAGCTGCTCGTACCAAGGAAGTATCGGATGCTCTCGAAACCGGCTGCGTTGGCGATGTGCGATGAATGGGTGGAGACAATGAACTGTACCGGCCACGGCGTCTTGTCGTCGGTGCTGGCAACAAGCTGTTGAGCGATTTTACCCAGCTGCCGAATAAAGACTTCCTGCATTTGAGGATGTAGGTGAGCCTCGGGCTCCTCTATGAAGATCAGGTGAACGCCAGGCTGCTTGGCCTCTGCACGGAAGGCCTTATAAAAACCGGCTAGCTGCAGCAGGATGAAGATGAGGTTACGCGATCCTAGGCCGTTGTACGACTCGGGTAACGTGACTCCGCCATAGCCTGGGTAACGAACCTTGGTGAAGTTCGATAGCAGCTTCCCGACATCCAATGTAGTTTCGGTATGCAATTCTTGCTGGCCGATTCCTGGGTAACCAAAGATATGAAGTGCTGGAACCAGACTCTGGAGTTGGCGGCTGAATTGATCGTCTACTTGGCTCTGAATGTCTTGCACTGTGCCTTTCAGGGCGTCGGCGATGAGCCTATCGGCTGAGTCTGCCGAGGATGAGGAGGCGGTCGCGAATAATCCTTCCACGGTCTTTGCCAGCACATCAGATTCGCGCGAGGTCACATCGTCCAGGCCACGCTGGGCGTTGATGAACCCCGTTTTGACAAGCCCATGCAATGCGGCCGGCTTCAACTGGCGACGGTTATCTGGATCGTTGGGGTCTTCTGCCCAGATCCTGGTGCTGAAATGCATTGGAATGCGCTCACGCAACGAGCGAAAGAAGGCGGTTCGAGTTTCTTCGTTTAGGGGCGGAACAGCTTGCCCCTCGAACAACTCCGCTACTTTGCCATCGTCCAGCTCATACCGAATGACGACAAGAGCCTCGGTGCAAGCAGGGTCAAGATCAATTACAAACGGGGAGAGTGGTCCAAACCCAGGCTGAACAGGATCATACTGAAACGTCAAGCGCAGCTCGATGACGGGAATCAGGACGCGAACTTTATCGTCAGGGACATCGTCCTTGTGAGCCTGCAGAGCATCGCAAAAATTGTCGTAGCATGTGCTGGAAAAATCTTCGAGCTGAAATTTTGCAGTACCTTCCGCTAGAAGACGGCGTATCACTTCAGATAGCGACGTTTTCCCGCTGTTGTTTCGCCCTACAACGACTGTTGTCTCGTCTTCCAAAGCCATCTCAACGTCGGCCAGTAGGCGAAAGCTCTTGATCTGCACCTGATGAATTCGCATCAGATTCTCCCTGATAGATGGCTTGAGTTAGTTTTGTAGACTGCCGGTCAAATACTCTCAAGCTTTAAAAGCAATGAAAGCGATTTCTCGATACTGGAAGAAACGACTTTCTCCCCCAATTACTACGTATCGCGACTCAAAACCTCATTCAAGATCACTTCAAACCTATATCACCTCTGCGAACGCCTTACCGTACCGACTGCGGTACCGATTGAACCCCAACTGATAATCCGCATGCTGATCGTAGGTCATTGCTATGGCCTCCGCGCAGAATTAGCTGGCAACTGCTGCGGGTCGAGGCGCTACGACCAGCTTCGTTACGCAACTAACGGACTTAGTCTCAATCCGAAATAATCTCAGCCATACATCACTGCTATGACATCCCCACCATGGAGCTTCAAACCATGTCACTGCAATGCCCTCGCTGTAACTCCCCCAAAATCGCCTCTCTCCACCAGGCAATGAAAATTGCGGCTGCCATCGGTACGGTTGGCGGTGCAGCACGCGGCGTCAGTGCAGCACTTGCAGGCGGCCAGGCTGGTGCCACCGTCGGCGCCATTGCCGGCCCGCTCGGTGTCACTCTCGGAGCCGTCTCTGGCGCGATCCTCGGCGGACTTGTCGGTGGAGCTGGTGGCTGTGCATTGGGCGCTCAACTCGGCGACAAACTTGACCGCCATGTACTCGCCCACAATCTCTGCCTGATCTGCGGGCATCGCTTCAACCTCCCTGCTTAAACCGCCTTCTATCCCACTCTTTTAGTACGCCCGGACAGTGCCACGCGATGCGTGGCACTTATGCCGGCTTGCACCCTAAGGAATCGTAATCATGGCTCATCAAATCGAACAAATGGCTTACGTTGGTGCGACCCCATGGCATGGCCTCGGCAGCCAACTGACGCAAAAACAGCCTATTGAAATCTGGCAGCGTGAGGCCGGCATGGACTGGAAGATCCAGGAAAGCCCGGTTCACTTCAAAGCCGATGCTATCGGCCACATGGGCAGTATTCACTCATTCCCGGAGCAAAAGGTGCTGTACCGCTCCGACACCAAAGCACCGCTGTCCGTGGTGTCCAACCGTTATCAAATTGTTCAGCCGCGTGAGGTGATGGAGTTTTACCGAGATCTTACCGAGGTCTCCGGCTTCGAGCTGGAAACCGCTGGTGTGCTCAAGGGCGGTCGTAAGTTCTGGGCGCTGGCGCGTACTGGTCAAAACACCGCGTTGAAGGGCAACGATCAGGTCAACGGCTATTTGTTGCTGGCGACCTCTTGCGACGGAACGCTCGCCACCACTGCCACGCCGACCACCGTTCGCGTGGTCTGCAACAACACCCTAACCATCGCACTGGATGGCACCACTCGCGCGATCAAGGTGCCACACAGCACCCGGTTCGACCCACAGATCGTCAAAAAGCAATTGGGTGTGGCCGTCTCGCAATGGGACGAATTCATGTATCGCATGCGCGTGCTGGCCGAACGTAAAGTCCAGTGGCATGAGGCCATTGGGTTCTTCATGTCCGTGCTGTGTGAGGTCACACCCAATAGCAAACTACCGGAAGTCCTGCCCAACGAACGCGCCCTACGTAAGGTCCAAAACCTGTACGAGGGGCGCGGTCGTGGCGCAACGTTTGAATCGGCGCAAGGCACGGCCTGGGGGCTGCTCAACGCCGTGACCGAATATGTCGACCACGAGCGCAGAGCCCGCAGCAACGAATACCGCATGGACTCCGCCTGGTTCGGTCAGGGGGCGCAAATCAAGCAGCGCGCGTTGGATGCTGCCCTGCAACTCGTCGCCTGACATGCCCCCGCCCCTTAACCCTAACGCCCGTTCAGCTCTGCGCTCAACGGGCTTTTTTGTGTCTGCAGGAACCCCATATGAAAGCGATTGCGCTAGATGAAAGCACTTACAAGAGCCGTCCGGCCCTGCGCCTGATCGGAACCAAGGAACTCCCCCGAGAAGATTGGCTCGCCGTGCGTAAACAAGGCATTGGTAGCTCTGACGCAGGCGCGGCGGTTGGCCTCAACCCGTACAAATCGCAGCTGGAGTTGTGGCTGGAAAAAACTGGCCGGGATGCCACGCTACCGAAAATAGATCCTCAGGATGAGGAAAGCCCTGCCTACTGGGGCAATGTTCTCGAGCCCATCGTGGCCTGGCATTACAGCAAACGCACTGGTAAGAAAGTGCGACGGGTCAACGCCGTGCTGCAGCACCCTGATCCAGAACTGCCCTGGATGCTCGCCAATATCGACCGCGAAGTGAACGGTGCAGACGATGTACAAATCCTCGAATGCAAGACAGCCGGCATAAATGGAGCACGCCTCTGGAGAGAGGGCGTGCCCGAGTATGTGCAATTACAGGTCATGCACCAGCTGGCGGTCACCGGCAAGCAGGCTGCTGATGTTGCGGTTCTACTGGGCGGCCAGCACCTGGAGATCCACCGTATCGAACGGGATGAGCAGATGATTGCTCGCCTGATCGAGCTGGAGCGCAAGTTCTGGCATTGCGTGCAAACCGACACCCCGCCCCCGGTTGATGGTAGTGCCTCGTCTGAAGCGGCACTGCGCTGCCTCTACCCTCAGGACAATGGTCAATCAGTGGATTTCAGCGGCGATGCTGGATTGGCAGCGACATACCTGGAACTCAAGGTAGTTCGCCAATCCATTGCTGAGAAGGAAAGTCGCGAGTCCCAGCTGAAACAGATCTTACTGCAAGCCATGGGCGAAGCCACTCGTGCGGAGTTCAGCAACGGCTTCATCAGCTGGAAACGATCCAAAGACAGCACCGCGCTCGATGTCGAGCGCCTGCTGAAGGAAAAGCCCTATCTACAAATCCGCTTCACCAAGCTCAAGGAAGGCAGCCGTCGCTTCCTTATCAAATGATCTCTGTTCCTCTCTGACCATCCCGGCGCTACACGGTTCGGGTGGCCACTTTTACGTCTAAGGAGAACCATCATGCTGAAAGGTCTAGCCATTACCCCGCCTGTACTCGGGCGGATTTCCATTGGAAAAATCGTCGAGAAAAACGGCAAGCGCCTGCCGGAAAAAGACGACCAATTCACGATCACCTCACAGGTACAAAGCAAGGACGGCTGGTTGCTGCATCCATTGAATGACGAATTACGCGAGACGCCCGATACCAAGTTACGGAGCATCCCAATTCGCGTGCTGTTCAACGAACCGGAACTCAATTTCAGGGCCGAGTACACCTTGTTCGACCGCAACACTGGACGCCCGCTGTGTGTCGGCAACGGCGAGACCTGCAAGCGCCAATGCGAGGACGGAATCAAGTCGCTGCCCTGTCCCTCACCAGATGCCTGCTCGCTGGCCAAGGGCAATGCCTGCAAGCCTTACGGACGGCTCAATGTGGTGATCGGCAACGATGACACGCTCGGCAGCTTCGTGTTCCGTACCACAGGCTTCAACAGCATTCGTACGTTGGCAGCACGCTTGCAGTACTTCCAAGCAGTTTCCGGCAACCGCCTGGCTTGCTTACCACTGGAGCTGCGCCTGCGTGGAAAATCTACTCGGCAGAGTCATGGCACGCCAATCTTCTACGCCGACATCACCGTGCGTAACGGGATGAGCCTGGAAGAAGCACTGCTCGAAGGGAAAGAATTGGATGAAACACGCCAAACAGCAGGCTTCCTCCAGTCCGCTCTAGATACAGCCGCTCAGAAGGGCTTTAGCAACGGAGTTTTTGAGGATAACGAGGACGACAGCGGTGCAGTGATCGAGGAGTTTTTTACCGGTGCGGATAGCGACTCTAACGCCTCCAATGCACGCGCGCCCAAGAGACCGGCGCCAGCGACACCGCTCGCCAAAAAGCTCGAAGCACTCGCATCGATCAACTCAAAAACCGATTGAAAACCACCGCACCTGACTCGACGGCAAAACCATACGGGCGGGCACCAATTGGAGATTCACCATGAAAATGCTTCGACTATTTCTGTGGCTGTTCATGTTCATTGGTGCGCTGGCGGCATCCGCCGTGCTGGTTCTGAGCATCCTGCTGATGCTGCGCTTTCCACCTTTGCTCGTCGCTGTAGTGCTTGCATGTGGGGTACTGAACGTTCTAATCAGTAAGACCGCCTCCTCCAACAAACACTAAACAGAGTGTCCACTCATGAGGCTCTGAACCCTAATGACGAAATCACAGGCCTGCCTCGAATAGCAAATCTGACGGCTTACATTGCAACGCAGTAGCAATTCGGAGAATGTTCAAAAAAGTAACATTTCTCTCTCCCCGCTCAATTTTCCCCATGTGGGAACGATCAATCCCAGCAGCATCTGCCAAGGCTTCTTGCGACAGCGTATGTCCTAGTCGCCGCGCACGTACTACCGCACCAAGCGCTACCAGGTCACCGTCTTTATCGTGGTTTGCAGAGATTCTTGCCATGGCGAAAATCGTCGCGCTATGATGCTTTGACGACCACGGTATTTACGACCCTTTTTAGCATTTCTGTGAAATTGAGCAGACCTAGCAGAAGGCCTTCCCTCACTCCCCATGCAAAGAATTTGAAAATATGTCTCTATCAACAGTAAATGGTTTAAATGAGTCTCAAATAGAAACTTTTCTAAAAGCCAAAGCTTCTTTTGAGATTGTAGGCTTACGTGGCAAATTCACTAAGAGCGTAGTTAGCGTCGAAAAAAAGATAGAAAGCCTAGGTCTAAAGTGCCGTGTAAAGGTCGATATGAAAGGTGCTATCGCACAAGGCGGCATTCTGGGCACCATCATTGGTGCCGCTTCGCTACCTGCCGGAGTTGTCTTAGCCGCCGCAGCCACCGTTGCTAGTGCGGGTCACACGCTAGCCACCTACAACCCCGATTACGAAATCATAAAAGACTACGTCAATAAAAAACTAAAAGTAATCTATAAAAAATAACCAACGAGATAATCAACCTTAATTTTTCAGACCATTACAGAGCTTAATAAATTGAAAAGAAAATCCGCCATACTAAAAGTTGCATGCTGCTTGGCACTCTTACTCTCGCTGAATGCTCAAGCAGAGGTTGACTATGGGCATATGTACTCACCCATGCTGCCCAACGAACAAACCATGAATGATTTACCTTATGCCATTCCCTGTGCGGAAGCCAAAAATCAGTACGGGGCGACATTTTACCGTTGCACTTGGTTTACCCTCCCTAGAAATATCACACAATGGAATGCACAACAGCAGCGCAATATTACTTTCAGCAATCAACTCAGCGGCAAATGCCTACGAGGCACATGCCGTGCATCCAATAGTTCAGGCGTCTATGGCATGTATGGCCAAGACCTCAGTTTTAGTCTATCTATTTACTATTACATCTACGAAAGTGAAGATGGTTACCCAATTGCCTATCGCATGGATGGCGGACCAAATAAAAATGGAAAAGGGGTTACCTACGATCAAGCCCGTACAACACTTCAGGATTTTTTACTTGACCACGGCATCAGCGACACCAACGTAAAAGATGCTATTGCCTCATACAATTTAGATGCGAATACTGGGCGCAACCAGTCAATCGATGACTCCCCACAAACCGAAAACTTGCCCATGACAAAACCCACAAAAAATGTCGAGGTAAAGGAAGCCAGGTGTAATCCTCGCGCCGACGATGAGTGCACAATCAACGGTAAGAAAGTGGCCAAAGAACAGCTTAACCAATACCTTCCAGCGATCTATGAGCTGGAAGTACTAAATGCAGGCGGGTATTGTGAGCATCCGATTTGCTACGACAAAAATGACAAGCCAGTTGGCATTCACTGAAAATAAAGGCACGGTATACTTCCGTGCCTTTATTTTTTCCTTTAACTGGCGAATACAGTACGCTTCTAAAAAAACTACTACCTATCAACCAACTCTAGAAGCTCAATTTGATACCGGTAACGTGCAGCAAGATGCTCCAGCAGGATGGAACCTATAGAAATACCGAGCAAGAACGCACCAGCACCCAACAGTACGGTGTTACCTAAGTTATCTATTCGAAAGCCTGCTGTTAGCGTTCGGGAAATCCACTCAAAGCCGCCAAACTCATCAGCAAATGAATACGCGGTTGCCAAAAGCCCTATGGCTGCGGTCTTCTCTCCAAAAAAACGCCCTGTACGTGCACTGATACGTCTGACTTTGCGCTCTAGCCAAAAACGAGCGTCTTTCAAAGCTACCGGCTCGTAATTAGCCAGACGATCAGCCAAGGATTGCTCATGACGAATATCTGCACATAGTCCATCGAACGCCAGTTTTTTCCAGCGAAAGGCCAGGAGAAACGAAGCAACCATCGGCGCAATTAATGCGGATATGGCCAGCAGCATAGTGACCGAGCTCATCGCTAGCACAAATACTTTCGCATAAGTAGAAGGCGGCCTCGCGTCATAGAAAATAACGAAGCATCCATTAACAAGAAGAAAAAGCAGAGAAAATCCTAAACACCAGTTAGCTATAACTTGCGCCTTCGCTTCCAAGCCGGTGCGCCGCACTTTGCGCGGTTCACAGCGGCTTAGCTCTTCCAGTACCTGGATCGTTCTATCAATTGAAGGGGGCATTTACTCTCCATGATTATTATTTAGCGTCCTTAAAATCCTACACCGTGAGTGCCCCGCTAAATAACGCCCGATTTTAACCGGCTCGCCCCACCTAAGAGAGAAGCGAGCCTTTAATGACACAAATGAAACTTAGATATCCAGCGGCGGCAAAGCCTTAACAAGCTTCATAGTTTCCAGGCTAACCGTCACCACACGCAGGAACAGTTCCAATGGGTATTTAGGATTGTTCATGGTCTCAATTGCCCACTCGTTGGCGTCGTTGATAATGCCGCTGTCTTTGTGGGTGCTGACGCACTGGCGCTCCACGACCCAATCTAGCGCAGGCTTACCATTGACGATGTACTCGTAGGCTTGCAGCGGAATACCAGTGACGCTGATCTTAGCGTTGTAATGCAGCGTGCTTAAGTCTTTGTCTTTACCCTTTTTACCGTACTTCATTTTTTCGACGCGGTAGTCACTGTCGGTACTGGCGCTGCTTTGAACGTTGGCGGGGTACATAGGCACGGTTTCATAACCCAAGTGCAAATCAGCCAGAACTCGACCAGACTTGGAGTAGGACCAGAAGTCAGCAACGGTTTTCACCGCGGGAATGCGCGGCAACTCTTTGCTGAGGTTGTCGGCGTACTTTTCGCGGTACTCCGACGAATGTAGCAGGCCGTAGACGTAATAGAACAGATCTTCCTTGCTGATGGCTTCGCCAGGGTAGGCAGCGCTGAAGTGCGCTAGGCCTTCGTCGGTTATGGCATCGCTGCGATTGCTAATGCTGGACTGATTCGGTGCGTCAAACAGACCCGGTGAGGCCTTAACAGTTTTGGCCTGCTCATAAGGGCTGTCGTAAAGATAAAGAGGGAATCCCTGTCCTCCTGAATGCTGCATATTTAGGTCTGGTAGAGCATCGATGATTAGAGCCGAAAACGCAGCTCCGCTGTTACCGGAGCCACTTATGTATATGACTTTATTTTCAGCAGCGGCATTGGGATATATTGCAGGGTTAAGAGCCATATCATTAACAAGGCTCCTATCAAAATATACGTGCATCTTGCAAAACGGCCGATAAATACCTGTAATCATTCGCGCCTTGTCGTGCTTGTAAGTTTTATTTTTTTCTATATCTGCACGAAGAGCTCTCGACCAGCTTATCTTTGTTGCATCTGCATTTATAAATGCCTCTACGCTAGGCTCTTTGCCTTTAACCGAAACTCTACACGCTTCTTTATACCTCTCAGACTCGCTATTAAAGAAAGCGATCATGCTTTCCGTATTAATGGCGAGATTTTCCTTTGAAAAATTGTATACCCAGGCATCCCGATTGGTTTTAATACCCATGGAATATTTTGCAAAAATTGCAAATCCTGACTTTTTACTCCCAAGAGTTATAAAGTCATTGAAGCTGTTATCGCGCTGGCCGATCCAGTCTCCGTGCTCATCAGGAGCTATTTCCGTCCATGCATTTCTGAGGGTGATGCCACTAATACTGCGAAATGAAGTAATTATTTCAAGCTTCTCTTCGCGCCCCAGATAGTCGCCTATGTCATGCAAATAGATTTGGCCGCGCTCTGAGGCAGAGGGATTTTTGACCAGTAGTGATATGGCAATTGGAGCGCGACTTCCGCTGCCAAATATTTTTCCACCCTCCTTCCGAGATAGCTCGCCAGACGTCCGCTGATTACCTCGCAAATGAAATATGTAGATACTGCTGAACTCCTCTGACAAGCACTTTCGTAATCCATCAGTAGTGTTTGCCTCCATAAATCCGGCATTCGTTACAAAGCCAATAACGCCACTATCACCTATTCGATCAGATGCCCAGCGAATAGCACGAATATAACTGTCATATAGGGCGTTTTTGTTTGTTGCCGTAGAGCGCTCTGCATAGGTATCTCGAATGCGGCTATCAAGCAGTGGATACGTTACGTTGGCATTGTTGTCGTTAGCGCTGGTCTGTCCAGCTGAATACGGTGGATTACCAATGATCACCCGAATATCCAGAGCTTTCTGACGGGTGCGGCGGGCGCTGTTGTCCACCAGTAGCTCACTCACAAGATCGTCTTTTTCGTAGAGCTGAAAGGTGTCGGTTAGACAGATACCTTCAAAGGGCTGGTACTTACCTCCAACAATGCCGTGATAGACGGCTTCGATATTGATGGCTGCAATGTAGTAGGCCAGCAGCACGATTTCATTGGCGTGAATCTGTCCCTGGTATTTGTTCTGTAGCTGCTCTTTGCTGATCAGGCCGCTTTGCAGCAGACGGGTGATGAAGGTGCCGGTACCGGTGAATGGGTCAATGATGTGCACACCATCGCTGCCGAGGGTTAGGTCGAACTCACTTTGCAGGATTTCGTTGACACTGTGGATGATGAAATCCACCACTTCCACCGGGGTATAGACGATGCCCAGGCGCTCGGTCATGCGCGGGAAGGCGTTACGGAAAAAATTGTCGTACAGCTCAACGATGATTTTCTGTTTGCCTTCGGCGTTGTCGATGCCGTCTGCGCGCATTTTTACGCTGTCGTAAAAGCGCTGAAGCGTATCGGCTTCTTTGTCCAGGCGATGCTCTTGCAGCACGTCCAGAACGTTTTGCATGGCGCAGGACATAGGGTTGTTGCTGGCGAAGCTGTAACCCTCAAATAGCGCGTCAAAAACTGGCTTGGTGATCAGGTGCTGGGCGAGCATCTCGATCACTTCGCTGTCGCCGATGCTGTCGTTTAAGTCGTCGCGCAACTCACCGGCAAAGCTAAAGAACGCTTCTCGCTCACGGATGTTGGCTTCGTCTTCAATAATGCTGGTGATGCGCGTGATATGGGTGCGGGCAATCTTGGCAATGTCGCTGGCCCAGTCCTCCCAGTGGCTGCGATTGCCACACTTCTGTACCACCTTGGCATAGATAGCGCGCTCGATTTCACCAATCTCGAACTCTAAGCCGAACTGCTCAGGTTTCGGCCCGTGGTTATATTTGCCGCTATCTTCGCCAATGCCATAGGTGTTCTTGCCGTTGTCTTTCCCAGTGTTGCTGCGGTCGGCTTTCTTATTGAGCTTTTCGGTAACGGCGATGACTTCCATTTTGGCAGGGTCACTGCCGATCAGGTCGAGTTTGTTGACCATGGCGTCAAAGCGGTCATCGTGAGAGCGAAGGGCTTGCAGCACTTGCCAGACGACCTTGTAGGTCTTGTTGTCATTTAACGCCTCATCAGGTGCCATGCCATCCGGAATTACCACCGGCAGAATCACATAGCCACGCTTCTTTCCTTCAGCTTTGCGCATGACGCGGCCAACCGACTGCACAACGTCCACTTGGGAGTTGCGAGGGGTTAAAAACAGCACGGCATCCAAGGCGGGAACATCCACACCTTCAGACAGACAGCGCACGTTGCTAAGAATGCGACAGGTGTTATCGGGCACATCAGCCTTCAGCCAGTTGAGTTCGTCTTCCTTCTGGCCAGCGGTCATGCCCCCATCCACATGTGAGGCTTCGCAGATGAGCGTGGCAGCGGTGTCAGCGTTTTCCGGGTTGCTGGCTTTGTACTCTTCAACCACCTCCGTGAACATGTTCGCGATATTTTTGGAGCTGACTTTGTGCGTCTTGGCGAACTTCTGATACTCGATTACCTGACAGAAGGCCACCGCGCGACGCATTGGGTCGCCATCGTCGACAAGATCTTCGCGGGTGTCTTGTTTGCTCAGTGCCTTCCAGCAGCCAACAATCTTGGCTGCGTCTTCCAGCTTAATTTGGTTGTCATCATCAGCCAAAAGTTTTTGCAAGCGGCTGCTGATGTGTTTTGCGTCCATAGCCAACACTATCACTTTGTAATCTACCAACAGCTCCGCCTTAACCGCTTCGCTGAAGGTGATGACGAACAACTCTTTTCCATAAAGGCTTACATCGTCCATGGAGCACAAGGCGACGTTATCTTTTTCAGCACTGGCCTTCGCCAGCTCACCATAGATACGCGGCGTAGCAGTCATGTAGAGGCGCTTGGCACTGCGGATGAAGTCGGCATTGTGAACTTTAACGAATGCGCTCTCGTCATCATCGAAGGTGGCCCCGGTGGTGCGGTGGGCTTCGTCGCAGACGATGAGGTCAAATTCGGCCAGGTCATTCTGGTGCTGGGCATCACTGATGACGCCAATGGAGTGGTAAGTGCTAAACACCACGCTCATGTGCTGGTCGTCGTGGCGTTTGAGCATCTCTGCCGCCAGCCGCGCCGGATCGGTGGTGGCGGGATAGCGCAATTCATGAGCAAAGGTTTGCACGATGTCATCGTCTTTCTTACGCTTCTTACCTACGTCGCTGTCAGAACACACGGCAAAGCTGTGGAGTGGGGTTTCACTCTCTTGCGTCCACTCGGTCAGGGTTTGCGACAGTAATGACAGGCTAGGCACCAGAAATAATACACGCTTACCAGCCCCCGCTAACTGCTCTGCGATCTTGAGACTGGTAAAGGTTTTACCGGTGCCGCACGCCATGATCAGCTTGCCACGATCAGCTCCTTGTAAGCCGTTGGTAACGGACAGCAGAGCGCGCTTCTGATGGTCGCGCAGAGATTTCTTGGCCTTAAGAACAGCTGCCTGATTGGGCTTGTATTTGGCCCAGTCGATCTGACTGTCCTCCAAGGCTTGCAGGTCAATCTTGTTGATCGACTGGTGCCGATTTAACAAAGCATTGTCGGCATGCTCAGACCAGTTATTCGTGGTTGTAACGATAATGCTGTGTGTGAAAGGCTTTTGACCTGATGCCGCGAGGAAGCTATCTATATCGCCCTTCTGCACACGATAGCTCTGTGCATACATCTTGCACTGGATAGCATGAAACTCTTTGGTGCCCTGAGTTCTCGCAACCAGGTCGATACCAGTGTCGCGGCCGTCCTCACCATGCTCCTTTGCCCAATCTGAGAATGTCCAGATCTGCTCGTACAAATCACGATATTTGGCTTCGTTGCGCAGGTAAGTGCAGATCAGCTCCTCAAAGTAGGTACCTTTCTCACGTTCAGTCACAGAAGCATTGCGGTAGCTATCGAGCAGGCTGGCCAGGGCGGACATGGGAATTCCTTGTGAATACGGCAGGCGCATTTTGCACGCCAAATTTCGGCAGTTTAGCAAGCACGGTGAAGCCTGGTAAGGAAATGACAGCTCAGTGGCGCAACGGCAAGGAGGCAAACTAGCAAGTGGGAGCATGTTTTCATAAACGCTACCAAATCGATCCGAGCAGGGTGCATGCAAAAGCTACAGCGCAGCAGATCGTGGTAGCGAACCTGGATGAACTGCAGCCCTAGCTCTATCAGTGACGGGCTAGGCGCCCTACCAACCCCAGTCGCAGACATTTACTCCGGAGCGGCTTCACCCGCAGGTGCTGCGCATCCTTGACCAAGTAAACCATCGCATAGTGGACATGGGGACGAATTGCCTGGTCGTTCTTAAAGATCATGCCAATACCCAGACCATGCTTTTTCTCGTCCTTATCCTTGTCTTCGTCCATTCCGTTGTCTTCGTCCTTGTACTTTTCCTTGTCGTGGTTACAGCTGTGGCAGTAGCCCTGCCCTCGAGTAATGCGCTCCCACAACTCACCAATCTGCTGGGCCTTGTAGACGTCCCCGCGCACCTGGTTGCCATTGAAGAAGAAAGCGGCATGAATGTGGTAGCCACGATCCTCCCCCTGCTCCACTGCGCAGATATAGCCAATGAGGTGGTCAAATATCGGGTTACGCTCACGCTCAGCAATCAACCGGTCGAGATCGTCGAATACTTGCTCGATTCGCAGCCTGACCTGAACAGTCTGGTAGTAATACAGGTTGACCCGAATGATCAGCGTCCGCGAGTAGCGATCCAGCATCGTGTCGGAATAATCACAGACACGATCCCCCTGATGCTTGGCCAGATCGAAGCGATCCCCCTTCTTACGGCGATACCATTGCTCACCCGTTAACCGACGGATCTGGTCGACTAGTACGTTCATGCTGCGGTGATGGTCCAGGTAGGCTGTAGCGCTCTCGTTCAAGCAGACGGGACGTTCTATGCCACGTTCTAGCCCGACGTCTTGGCAAGCGTCCCAGAACGCTTGCAGGTGCTCGCTGTATTGGTATTCGCAGCGATCATCGAACAGGTCAATCATTTGCCGAATGTGTTTGAAGTAACTGGACAGTCTGGTCCGCTCAATCTGCTCATTACCTGAACGCGTACCTGGCAGCCAGAATGCTGGGGTGTCGGATCGCTCGATGGACTTAACGAGCCGCTCGATCTGTATGGCGATATCGGATTGGGGGAGGCTGGTATAGGGAGTGCTATGGCTCATGGTTGAGTACCTGGTTGGTTGTTCACATACCAGATACCGACTGTGCAATTTATAACCGTTGACCTACTCCCTTGATAGCCAGCAATGACTGGACCATAGGTAGATTATTCATAGGTCGTTGATGAGTGCTTCATGGCGAGTAGATTGGGTAGTGAATGTCTACCTGGGAGCTATATAAATAGATGCAGCTCCGACTCAAGTGAACGCTCCCGACCTGGCAGGGTAATGAAGATCAACATTACCAAGCCAGCCGGGGAATTTGCCAATCCGTCGTCTGTGGGAGTTAGCTGAGAGCTGATGACCACCAGTCGGCATAAACACCATGACCAACAGCAAGATGGTCATGGTGTTTATGCTTGATGGAAAGACTTACTCGCCATGGTTTGCTGGGTCACGCGCTCGCGGCCAGATCACGTTCCTCGATCCTGGCCAAGATCCAATCGGTTACTTCGCCCTCCACCCAACCAACGCAGCGATCACCTAATGATACCGGCTTCGGGAAGCTGCCATCCCCGATGTACTTGTAAATGGTCGACCGGGCCAGTCCGGTCGAGTCGATAACTTCTTTTAAGCGAATGATCCTCATGAACGAGCTCCTGTATTACGTTCAGAGGATTGGCAAGGTCGGTAAAAAATGAACTCCGCCCAATCGCTTACCTTTTAGGGCGTGTCAGCAACCCGCAGTCATAGCGATCCTCCAACGACATGCACGCCTCACGGGATGAACTCAATACATCCGGAATCTGACTTCCATTTTCTTTAATCAGGCGACTGCCTCGCCAACCACCCACTGAACGGGGGAAAGCAAGCAGCGACAGATGAAAGTAGCCCTTGGGCAGCGGCAGGATGGTGAAATCCATATCACCAAAAGGAATCCCGGATACTTGAGCAAATCGCGTTTTAAACTGATCGGCCATTTCAAAGGCCAGGCCATAGAAATAATCCACGGCAGCATCCCGTAGACTCTTGTCGTTCATCCTCTTGTCGGAGGTGGACAATTCTTGCGGAAACCGAAAGTCCCGATCAATCCAGTCATTCAAGTAAGGAACCTCAATACGCTTGCCGCGTATCCCAAGGTCCGGCCAATGATGGGAGAGCAGATAGGATGCGTACGCATTCAGTTTTAACTGCAGCACTTGGAACACCGCGAGATGCCGCCAGCTCTTGAAAAAAGTGGCCACCTGCAGAGGTGTTGCTCTCGCGTAGCCCGCAGGTTGCTTCTCAGCAGCCCGCACATTCTCAATAAAAATATTCATGTGCAGCTCATGGCTATCTGCCAAATGCAAAGCCTGATGCACCAGCACAGCATGCACGTCACCTAACGGCGCGAGCATTGGGTGGTTCAGGTTCAAAAAGTAGGTGCTTTTGATCTTCGCAGGAAAGATCGAGCTGGACACACCGCCCACATAGCTGCGAATAAAGCCCAGGCTAGTTAAGCGTTGAAGTCTGTGTTTCAGGCTTGCATCATCCAGCCCAGTTAGCCGCCTCAGCTGAGCGTTACCCACATCACGCACCACACCGAAGGCATCCGCCCGACTCAGCAGAGTGATCAGCAAGAGCCGACCGGGAATGCTAAGCCGGCCTCTGCTCTGAAGCCTCGGCGCTCCACCGCTGCCGGCGACAGGCTGAATCTGTTTCACGGCACCCGGAGCGTTATCAGGTAGCTGGGCCTGAATATCCGGATCGCTTATTAGATGCCCTATCATTGACTCACACTTTACAGATGATTCATTCACGCACCGCAGCTTGTCTGCAAACGCCGCGTGGATAACAAACCGACTTTTCGGTCGCCCCCTGCCTTCAGCCACCGCCAAGCTTTCAAGCCAACCCCTACAGACAAGATCAGCCGTCGCTCTCGACACTAATTGATCTGGTACCCCGAGCACCTTGGCCAAGTCTTTAACCGTGTGCGCTACAACAGCTGTACACCCGAAACGCCGAACAAACGCAGCCAGGAAGAATTTCACTTCTGGTTTGACGTCATCAAGCTCCATTGCCAGAACACGCAGATACACGACCAATTCCCTCGGCTATAAAATTAATTTATCTCGATAAATATACCCTATTTTATTGGTATCTATAAAATCTAGCCGAACTAATAACGTTACGCATAACGAATTGAACAGCGGAGCATCTTAAGCTATAACATAAGCTCGGTTGATGACGTGGTGGTATGCGATGCGCCAGAGAACACTGGGCTTGGATTGGCTGGACGAAAACGACAGAGAACAACGGCGCTGGGCTCTGAGCTACCTCAGAACCAAAGGGAAGACCACCAGCTCTGTCGCTACACATAAGTTCATGCTGGAGCGAGGTTTGGAGTTAGAGGGGTCAGCCGATGACCGTAAAATTCTCGATTTGATGAAAAACGCTTGGCGTCAAAAGCGGGGCCGAGCTCCCACCAACGAAAGGAAACCCTGCACTTTCACTCTCCAGCTTTCGACCAAAAAAACGTTAGCCAAATTAGCCAAAGCTAACGATATGCCCGCCACTTCCCTGCTTGAGATTCTGATCGAGAACGCAGCGAGCGAAGCAAAAGACCAAAAAGAGTGGATGAAGCAGCAAAAGACACGCGCTAATGATTTGAAGCGAGAACTAGAGGAAGGGAAAATTCGGCAAGCCAACACTGAGGCCCACCTAGAAAAATGCTTTATCTTTCTGACTGACTGGGAAGCAACGTTGGAAGGTAAGGGATCAAGCAATATTAATGAGCTCACGATCGAGGCAAAGCGCCTGCCGCCGATGGAATTGATCAAGCAGGAGATCAATCATGCCCTTGAAGCAATCCAATCATCCGCTGGTCGCAGACGTCGCAGGGACCTGAAGCGGCATTCAACATCTGACGCCATGTCTCCAATCAGGGCGACTGATTTAGTAAGGTTTCACAAACGCCCATGTGATGCCGTGCAGGCCGCTGATACATTCGTAAACCCTGACCCATTAAATGATCAGCATGCCGTCGAAAAACCAAAATACGTCATTCAGAAGCGCAAAAGACTTTCAGAGCAGACCCTGAATTCACTGCGTAAAATAGGTGTTGTTCCTGAACAGCATGAACTCCATATTCAGCATGCTGATGATGATTGAGTGTCCGAGGTGCGGACGAGACATAGATCTCCTACACGGGCCGTCAACACTGAGAACAGTCGATACCTAACGCAGGTATTCCAAATGGTATTCCAAGCAAATAATAAAACTGTGCTTTCCTTTTCATATCAGTAACTTACAAAACCAGTTCAAATTACCCCGGCCCACCAACTCAACGACAAAGCCCGCCCAGTGCGGGCTTTGTCGCATCTGGAGATCGGGATTTGATCCCCCGCCCGATTGGACGGGCGCGCCGCCTCGGCTCTATGCTTTGGAGCATCCCGGCAATTACCCAAAGGACGCTCATGAACATCTGGCTAGGCGCCGCATTCGCTACGCTCGTTTCCCTGTCTGCCCACGCTGCCACCACGGACATCCCACCAAGAATCCAGCAGGTCACCTACAAAAGCGGCCACGGCAGCGTGCAGTTCAAGCAGTCGATCAAAGGCTATAAAACGGCGGAGTACAAACTCAACGCCAAGGCTGGGCAGATACTGACAGTGGACTTCAAGCCCACCAATACGTCCGCCTACTTCAACATCGCCGCCAAAAACTCCGATTACGCGTTGTTCAACGGCTCGATGGCGGGCAATCACTTTCTCGGCTCACTACCTGCCGATGGCGAATACACAGTGCAGGTCTATCTCATGCGCAATGCTGCCCGGCGCAATGAAGTGGCCAACTACGAGATCTCACTGACTCTCGCCAACGGCGACGCTGTGGATAACAACCCGGTATTCGACCAAAACCTGGAACTGCAGGGCATCCACTTTCATGTAAAAGCGGATCAGGTCGACGGCAAATCCCTACTGTGCATCGAGCCCAAAGGCCTGGAAATCGATAACACGGCGCAAACCCGCCCTCTCAACGGCAACATTGTCCGCGCCGAAATTGCTGACCTGAATAGCGACGGTTCACCTGAGATCTACGTCTTTACGCGCACGCCCGGGCGCGGCATGCCGGGCGAACTGATCGCCTACTCCGCCAACAACAAAAAATCCCTGAGCGAGATCTATCTGCCGCCCATCAGCGAAAACCCGAAAATCGCCGACGGATATCAGGGTGAGGATTCATTTGCCGTAGTGGAGAACACGCTAGTGCAGCGCTTCCCGGTTTACAACAGCGCCGATGCGGGTGCCGGGCGGACGGGGAAGATGCGGCAGGTTCAGTACAAGTTGGTGGCTGGAGAGGCAGGCTGGATTTTGCGTGAAGACAAGGTGACGGAGTATTGAGCACGTTGTTTTTCCAGTCGACAAGGCATAGCTCGCTGCAACGTGGCGGATAAACCCCAAAAGCGCTTCTACACTCACAGCGCCCACTCCGCCAGAAAACGCCGCCATGACCACTCTGAAAGACCGCATGCAACTCGGCAAGGACGCCCGCAAGAAATGCCCACGCAATTCTCATGCGACCACGGGCAAGATGAGTCGCGACCCGATTCCGTTGATCAAGGCCTCGAGTCAGGGGCGTATCGCGTCGCTGGTCGAGTTACGTTACGGGCGCATGCTGGAGTCGCCCTTCAAATTCTTTCGTGGCAACGCGTTGTTGCAGGCTCATGATTTGTCGGGCACGGCGAACATGGGGCTGGTTTCGCCGATCTGTGGCGATGCTCACTTGCTGAATTTCGGTGGGTTCGCCACGCCAGAACGCAATCTGCTGTTCAGCCTCAACGATTTCGATCAGGCCCATCCCGGTCCGTGGGAATGGGATCTGAAACGGCTGGCTGCGAGTTTCGTGATCGCCGCGCGCGACTTGCGCCATGGTGAAGCGGTCGAGGAGTCGGTCTGCCGCGACATGATCGGCGCCTATCAGGCAACTCTGTTTGAGTGCGCCGAGCAAAGCTCACTGGAGACCTGGTACGAGTCGATCACCCACACGGATCTGCTCTCGCAGGCGAGTAAAAGTACCCGTGAGCATGTGGAGCGCGCCATCGAAAAAGCCAAGCGGCACACTCACGCCGAACTGCTGCCAAAGATCATTGAGCGCGACGCCCACGGGCGCCTGATGATTCGCGATGACTTGCCGGAAATTTTCCATTTACACAAAAACACCACGCTGCTGGATGCCGAGGATGACTGGCTGCGGTTGTCGGATTGGCGGCCGCTGTGTGACACGTTGATGCGTGACTATAGGGGTACGCTGCAACCCGACCGTCGCGAACTGTTGTCGCGTTTTCATGTGCAGGATCTGGCATTCAAAGTGGTCGGCGTGGGCAGTGTCGGTACGCGGTGTCTGGTGGTGCTGTTGACCGACGATCAGCAATTTCCGCTGTTCCTGCAATTCAAGGAGGCACGGCGTTCGGTGCTCGCCGATTACATCAAAAGCAAATCGCGGGTGCGCCACGAAGGTCAACGCGTGGTTGAAGGTCAACGTTTGATGCAAGCGGCCAGCGATCTGTTCCTGGGCTGGACCACCGGGCCCAATGGTCGGCACTTCTCTGTGCGGCAATTACGCGACATGAAGATCTCCGCCGAACTGGAAACCTTCGACGCCGAGACTTTCGCCGCCTATGGCCGGGTTTGCGGACGCGCGCTGGCCCGCGCGCACGCCAAAGCGTCCGGGCTCGCCGCACAGATCAGCGGTTACATCGGCAAGAGCGATGCGCTGGCCGATGCCTTGCTGAAATACGCACAAAGTTACACCGCGCAGAACGAACGCGACTTCGAACGCTTCCAGACGGCGTGTCGCAAGGGCCGGTTACAGGCACGTTCGGAGGCAGATTTTGCCGCCGATCACACGCCTTGAGACGGGTGGCAGACGCGTCAGGATTGAGGGAGTTGCTAGCGACCCCGGTAGTCGTCTGCCCACTGCTCTCATTTCCTACATTTCACGTCTTAGGAAATTTCCCTCAATACGCGTCGACTTTCATGAACTGGTGAACCGATTTTCAGGACGCTACCCTCCACGCTTCGCTGTCATCCAGCGGGCGGTTTGTCAGGCCGCATCCGCAGAGATTGTTCACTCCACGGAGCTACGTCATGAAGAAAATCACCCGACTTACGCTTGTCGGTCCGGTCCCTGCCGATGCGCAAGCGCCCGACCAGAAAACGCAGTCCATCGCCAGCGGCTCAAGCCAACGCAAACCTCGCCGTACCGTGCCGCTCAAGCAGATGTTCAGCGTGCGCGAGGATGTCGACACCGCAACTCTGCTTGCACACGCCAGTGACCTTCTAGAATCTCTCGCGCTGATCAGCGCAAACTTTGCGGATGAGTACAACGGCTCGCAGCGCCATATTGCGGTGGCAATCAAGCAATTGAGTGCATTGGCCGAGATCGTGGTTTGTCGGGCTCGGGATCAAGTTGTGCAACAGGGATCGCCCGCCTCTCCCAACCCCGAAGTTCGCCATTGATCGCTGAGGTTGGCACCGACCGGGCCTGTTCTTGAGTAGCTGATCAGACCGAGTCAGGGCAGTTCATCGAGATGAATTTTTCTTCACTGCTGCGACTTGATCAACGTTGTAAAGTCCGCTCGCTCATTCAAGAAACTACGGTTCGCCCGCGGCTCTCCCGCGGGCTTTTTTTTGCCTGCAGTTTGGCTTCGAAGCGAAACAGGCTTCAACAACACACAACCGGTTTGTATTTTTTCCCGCCCCGGGCAATTCTGTTCTTTGATACCACTCACCGGAGCACCCGATGCCGTTGTTGACCCTGCCCTGCCAGCGCCTGACGCTCGCCATCCTTGCCCCGGATCAGGCAGAACTGGAAAGCGATTTCTATCAACGCAATCAGCGCCACCTCGCGCCGTGGTCGCCAATCCGTACGACCGACTACTTTTCCACTGCACAGATTCGCCGCCGCCTCGAAATCCAGGCCAGCGCTTTCGACGCAGGGTTAGCGATGCATTTCGCTTTGCTGAGCGCGGACGGCCAGCAGATGATCGGTGCGTGTAATTTCAGCGGCATCATTCGCGGGGCGTTTCAGGCGTGTTATCTGGGTTACCACATCGACGCGGTTCAGCAAGGTCAGGGCCTGATGCAAGAAGCGCTGGAGGCCGGCATCGGTTACATGTTCGAGACCCAAAACCTGCACCGGATCATGGCCAATTACATCCCCGGCAACGAGCGCAGTGCGCGGTTGTTGGAGCGACTGGGCTTCGAGCAGGAAGGTTACGCCAAGGCGTATCTGAACATTGCCGGACGCTGGCAGGATCACGTGCTGACAGCACTGGTCAATCCTGGCTTCGAAGCACCTGATCAGCGTTGGTCGCGACGCCTGGCGTGAGATTCACAATTTGTTCAGCATTGGCGAATTATGCTCAGGCCCTCCCGCCCTGTTCGGTTGCCTGAAAGCCATGTCGCGTGCCGCCACTTCACTGTTTCTGCTTGCTGCCCTGTTGTTTTTCTTCGCGCTGGGCGGCCATCAATTGCAAGGTTCCACCGAAGCCCGCGTCGCCGGGATCGCCATGGAGATGCACCTGGACAACGACTGGGTGACCCCACGTTTGTTCGGCGAACCGTTTCTGGAAAAACCACCCCTGAGTCTGTGGCTGGATGCCGGCGCCATGCGCGTGTTCGGCGTTTCACCCTGGGCCGTGCGGCTGGCGTCAGCGGTGGCCGGGCTGCTCAGCGTGATATTGCTGTACGGCATGCTGCGCCGCTTCGAACGGCCGAAGGCAATCGCGTGGACCGCGGGGATTGTGCTCGCCACCATGGCCAGTTACTGGAGCAATGTCCGTGGGGTCGGCGAGGATGCGCTGCTCGCGCTCGGCGTAACGACAGCGTTGCTGGCGTTTTTCCAGGCGCAACGTGCATCGACTGCGGCCAATTCGCTGCTGTTTATTCTCGGGATCGCCATCGCCACGTTAAGTAAGGGTGTGCTGGGACTGGCAATGCCGGGCGTGGTGATTTTTGCTTATCTGCTGGCCGACAACCTGATCGATAAGCGCTTGAAGATCGGCGATTGGTTGCGTCCGGGTTTGTTAACGGCGGTCGGGTTGATTCCGCTGCTGATCTGGCTGGTGGTGCTTTATCAGCACGGCGGCGTGCAGGCGGTCAGAGAAGTGTTGCTGACCAACAGTGTCGGGCGCTTCAGCGGCTCGTTTGTCGAGGCCGGGCACTATGAACCGTTCTATTACTACCTCGCCAAACTGCCAGAAGCTTTTTTACCGTGGAACATTCTGGTGTACCTGGGGTTGTGGCATTTCCGTAAAACTCTGAAGACCAATCGTTACCTGCTGTTTTTCAGCCTGTGGATAATCGCGCAATTCATCATGCTGACCCTGGCTTCGAGCAAGCGCACGGTGTACCTGATGTCGATGACGCCGGCGGCGGCGGTGATCGCTGCCGAGTACGCAGGCGTGCTGTTCGAGCGATTGAAAGGGTACGAAACCACCGAAGGATTCGTCGGAAAAATCGCCCGTCATCGTCAGACGCTGGCAATGAGCATCCTCACGCTGGTGATCGTCAGCTACCTGGGCGCCGCACAATGGGCGCTGCCGCATGCGGATAAAAAACTCTCGTTCCTGCCACTGACCGAACACATTCAGACACTGCAGGCGCAGGGGCATCAAGTCGCGCTGTTCCAAGCCAATGAACGGGTCGGCGGTGCCAGCGTTTTCTATACCCGGCAAGTGCTCAAGGGGCTGGATACCGATGCGCAACTAAGGGACTTTCTCGCAGCCTCTTCATCCCACATCGCGGTGATGGCGGGCGACAGTGAACCCGCCGCACCGTTGAAAGTGCTCAAGACTGTGATGGTTGGGCGGCAGGCTTACTACTTCGTCGGGTATTGAATCACCACAACGCGATGTCATACGTCAGGTACAGACGATAGTTATCTCGATCGCTGGCAAAGGTCGAACGATACGTGGCTTTGCGCACTTCGATGCCTATACCTTTGAGCGTGCTGCTCTGTATGACATATCGCAGATTGGTGTCGGACTCCCACTCTCGGGCTTCGCGTCCTTTGTAATCCCCATTCTCGCCCTTGTAGTAACGGGTCATCAGGCTCAGGCCTGGCACAAACGCCGCGAAGTCATAGTCGTAACGCAGCATCCAGGTCTGCTCACCCGCCTGGATGAATTTTCCGACGCCGGCATTGGAAAACGAATAAACCGTCGATACGCTGGTGTAGGGCAACGCGGTAGCGCCGCTGACCTTCTGATAACCGAGACCAAGGGCATGGCCGCCGAGACGATAGGTGAACAGGCCGCTGAACATATCGGCATCCACCGCACCATTGCGTGCCTCCCCGACATCGTCGCTGACGAAGTAGCGCAAATCGCTGGTCAGATTGCCGCTGCCCACCGGTAGTTTATGCACCAGACCGAAAAACTGCTGCCGGTAGAACTCGCGCATCTCCCCGTAATACCAGGTGCCGCTTAGGTTTGGTGTGAACTTGTAGGTAGCGCCGGCGAAATCAAAGTCAGTGCCTTTACCGCCGGTGTAGCCCTGAGGATAGATATCGACGCTGTCGGTGGAGTTACGCTGCTTGAACTTGTTCAGATGACCGCTGTGCAAGTACAGATCGCGAATGCCGCTGTACTCGATCTGAGTGCCGCGAAAAGTTTGCGGCAGCAGTCGACCATCGTTGTAGACCAGCACTGGAATCTTCGGCATCAGGTTGCCGGTCTTGATCACGGCCTCGCCGATACGCATTTTTGCAGTGACGCCCAAACTGGAGAAGCCATCCGCCGCATGGCCGTCGTCGTGCACCGGCAGCAAACCGGTACCCGCATGGGTCGGGCTGGAATCGAGCTTCAGGCCGGCCAGGCCCAACGCGTCCAGACCGAACCCCACCGAGCCCTCGGTATAACCCGACTGCAGATTCAGCAGGAAGCCTTGCGCCCATTCTTTGCGGTCCTCGCCACCGTCGCGATAACCGTCGTTGAAGTAGTAATTGCGCAAGGTCAGTTTGCCTTGGGAATCCTCGAAAAATCCTTGAGCCATCAGCTCTGGCGACAAACCCGCCAGCAATCCTGCGGACGCAATACCGCCTCTCGTGAACAGTCCACGCATGGTGTTTTCCTCAGCCCCGCATTATCGGTTTTATGGGCAGTCGCAAAGGTCCCGCAATCGGGATGGGGCTCGATTTTGTCGGTCGGCGAAGCTGGACTCAGCGGCGCATTGCGGCGGACACTAACGGCTCGACAGCGCGTCTACAACGTTATGCGAAAAGCGCATCAGGCTATGCGAAAGCTGGTTTTTCGCAGGCGTGCACCGTTGCAAAACCAGGGGAATCGGCAGCGTGAATCTAAAGCAACTCGAGGCTTTCAAAGCCATCATGGCCACCGGTTCAACCATCGGCGCCGCTACTCGCCGCATGGGGCTATCCCAATCGGCAGTCAGCCGCTTGCTGACGCAGCTGGAAGAAGCATTGGGCTTCGCTTTGTTCCTGCGCAAAAAGGGCCGTTTGATGGCAACTCCGGAGGCCGAAGAACTGCTCGCCGAGGTCACCGGCCTGGTGGACGGCATGCAGCGCATTCAACGCATGGCCGATGAGCTGCGCATCGGCCGCTCGCACAAAAGCCTGCTCAAGGTGGGCGTGCCGACGAGCATGACCCAAGAGCTGTTGCCAAAAATCGTTGCTGAATTTCTCAAGAGTCATGATGACATCGTCGTCGAGCTGCTCACCGGCTCCTACGACACCATCGAGCGCGCCATTCTCGACCGCTCTGCCGATCTCGGTTTCGTGCGTTTGCCTACGGAACTGTCTGAGTTCGACATTGAACCGGTACTGGAAACCGAAGGCGTTTGTGTCATGCCTGCGGATCATCCACTGACCCGCCATCCGGTGATTGAAGTGCAGCATCTGCACAACGTGCCTCTGGTGTTGCTGGGGCGGCAACGAGCCTTGCGTGCGGAACTCAATCAGGTGTTTCGCGCCGTCAACCTGACACCGCAAGTGCGCATCGAAGTGCATTCGGTCGGCGCCGCCTGCAGCTTTGTCGCCGAGGGCCTGGGGGTGTCGATCGTCAATGGATTGCTGGCCAGCCATTTCACTCATTTGCCGATCGTTACCCGACCTTTTCGCCCGGTATTGCGCTACGAATTCGGGCTGGCGTTTCGTCGGGACGAACAGCGTCCACCGATGGTGAGTGCCTTTGCCGCCCATCTCAAACAGCGTCTGAACGAGTCGATGAATACCGTCCACACAGCAAAAAACGCATAGCCCGACCCGCTCCACGCATAACGTTGTAGCCCCTTGATGTTTGCCCTAGTGTCTGCCCCATCGAAGTGCCGACACTCAAAAACAAAAACATCAAAGGGCTCACCGCCATGTCTCAGATCAGCCTCACACAGCCGGGCGTTGCCGAAAGTCAGACGCAACCCGACAAGCCGATTGCGCGCAAAACCATCAACCCGGCCATCATTTTGCTGAGCATCGTCCTGCTCGCCGTGGGGTTCACCTATGCGATCAACTCCGGCACTTTTCAGCGCCAGAACGGGTTAGTCGTACCGGGCTCTTATCAGGTCCTGGAAAAGAGTCATTCCTTCACTCATCTGTTTGCTGTCGAACCTCGCGTAACCAAGGAAGCGGTGGCCCGCCCGGTGTCGCTGATTGAAGGTTTCATGGCGATCCCGCAGGGTATCGAGAAACGCGCCGGACTGATTTTCATGGTGCTGTTCATCGGCGGCATGTTCGGCGTATTGAACAAGGCCGGGGTCATCGACGCCGGGTTGGAACGCTTGCTCGGCATGACTCGCGGCAACATCTATGTGCTGGTACCGATGCTGATGCTGGTGTTCTCCGCCGGCAGCACCTTCATGGGGCTGGCCAAGGAATTCATCCTGATCGTGCCGCTGATGGTCGCGATGGCCAATCGGCTGGGGCTGTCGAACCTGATCGGTCTGGCCATCGTCTGTATCTCAGTGAAGATCGGTTATCTGGCGTCGATCACCAATCCGGTTGCGCTGTCCGTAGCGCAACCGATGGTCGGGCTGCCGATTTTCAGCGGCATGAGCATGCGCATTGCCGCTTACGCAGTGTTCCTCGTCGTTGGCATTGTTTTCGTATTGTGGAGTATTCGACGTCACGGCTATGACGCCAGCGCGGTCATAACCTTCGAAAGCCAACCGCTGCCATTGCGCCATCTGCTCAACCTGCTGTTATTGGCCTTCGGCGTGGGCTTTATGGTGTTTGCGTCGAATCGCTGGGGCTGGAAGTACCATGAACTGTCGGCGTTCTACCTGCTACTGAGCGTGAGCTTCGCAGCAATCCACGGCATGGGCGCCAGCACCACCGCCAGTGCTTTTGTCGACGGCATGAAAACAGTGCTGATTGCCGGTGTGTTGATCGGCCTGGCGACTGCGGTAGAAATCATCCTCAGCACCGGCCAGGTGCTCGACACCATCGTCAACGGTTTGGCCAGCGTGGTCAGCGATCACGGCCCGGTTGTGTCGTCCTTCGCGATGTTCTTCTCGCAACTGGGCCTGGATGTGCTGATCCCGTCCACCTCAGGCCAGGCAGCTGTGACCATGCCGATCTTCGGCCCGCTCGGCCAACTCTCCGGCGTCAGCCCGCAAACCACGGTGTATGCGTTTTTGCTCGGCAATGGCCTGACCAACATGATCACCCCGACCTCCAGCGGTCTGCTGGTGCTACTCGCCACGGCGCAAGTCGGTTGGGGGCAGTGGGCGCGCTACATCTTGCCGTTGTTCCTGATCTATACCGTGCTGGCAATGGTGTTGCTGGCGGTTGCAGTGACCATCGGTTACTGAGTTCCAGGGCGTCCACCCGCAATGGGAAGGACGCCGGTTTTCACAAGGTTCTGATATGACTTCGCTGAACGAACGGGCATTGCCCGCCATGCGCTTGCTGCGTGACCAGATGATCCGTCTGCGTGATGGCATCCACCTCGCTACCGACATCTACCTGCCAACCGATGGCGCGGGGCCGTGGCCGGTAGTGATCGAGCGCACGCCCTATAACAAGAGCAGCCCGTCGCGCTCGGAAAAACAACTCGACGCCGAGCATATCTCCCGCGGGACCATGGCCGCGCGTTTCACCGCGCAGGGTTTCGTGGCGATCTTCCAGGATTGCCGCGGGCGCTACGCCTCCGAAGGGGTATTCACTAAATACACATCGGAGGGCGCCGACGGTTTTGACACCCTCGCCTGGATCGTCAAGCAACCCTGGTGCAACGGGCGAATCGGTAGCATGGGTTTGTCCTACGCCGCCCATACGCAATTGGCGATGGCCTGTCTGCACCCGCCGGGACTGCAGAGCATGGTGCTCGACTCCGGTGGATTTGCGAACGCGTTCCAGTGTGGCATTCGTCAGGGTGGCGCATTCGAATTGAAACAGGCGACGTGGGCCTGGCGGCAGGCCAAGGAGAGCCCCGTCGCGCTCGCCAATCCGAAGATTCGCGAAGCGCTCGAGCAAGAGGATATTCATCAGTGGTTCGCCCGCATGCCATGGCAGGCCGGGCACTCGCCGATCCGCCATGTGCCGGAGTACGAAGCCTATCTACTGGAACAATGGGCCCAAGGTACTTTCAGTGATTATTGGCGCAAACCTGGCATCTATGCCGAAGGACATTACGACAACCTGCCGGACATTCCGGTGCTGTTCATGTCCAGTTGGTACGACGCGTATGTCAGCTCCACGTTGGCCAACTACCGTGCCTTCAGCCGCCTCAACCGCAGTGCCCAGCATTTGATCATGGGACCGTGGCTGCACGGCGATCGCAATATCAGTTACAGCGGCGATGCCGAGTTCGGTGCTGCGGCCAACTTCGATGGCAACGTCGCGCGCACCTGGCTGGATTGTCGACTGGACTGGTTCGAGCGCTCCCTTAAAGATCAGACCGATGCGGCGGCGACCTCGGCGCCGGTGCAGGTATTTCTGATGGGCGGTGGCGATGGCGCGAAGGACCAGCACGGTCGACTGCAACATGGCGGGCGCTGGGTGCATAGCTCGCAGTGGCCGCTTCCGGGCAGCCAGCCGCTGAGCCTGTACTTGAACGATCAGCGCCAGTTGAGCAGGAATCAGCCTTCAGTACACGAGTCGAGTCTGAGTTATCGCGCCGACCCCGATCATCCGGTGCCGACCATCGGAGGCGCACTGACGTCTGGTGCTCCCGTGTTCGTCGGTGGCGCTTTCGATCAACGTGAGCGAGCGGATTTCTTCGGCACCCAAGGTGATGACCAGCCATTGGCCGAACGTGCCGATGTCCTGAGTTTCCAGACCCCGCCACTGACCGAAGACATGATCGTCGCCGGACCGCTAAGCATTGAACTGTGGGTAGAAAGTGACGGCCTCGATACCGACTTCACCGCCAAACTGGTGGACGTGTATCCGGATGGCTATGCGATGAACATCACCGATGGGATCGTGCGTTGCCGTTATCGCGACTCGTGGGAGGCACCGCAAATACTGACGCCGGGACAACGGGTAAAAGTCGTGATCGAGCCGTTTGCTACCTGCAACCTGTTCCAACGCGGTCACCGTGTGCGCCTGGACATCGCCAGCAGCAATTTCCCGCACTTCGACGTCAACCCCAACAGTGGCGAGGCCGAAGGCCAAGCCCGACACAAACGCATCGCGACTAACACAGTGCACATGTGCTCGGGCTTCGCCTCGCGTCTGGTGCTGACCACCGTTTCAGCCGCAGCGCTGGCGCCGCTGGATCGTCAGGCCAGCGATTCGGACTGACACAACGCGGCCGGTGTTGCGGATTTTCGCCGCACCGGCAACGCCAACCGTGCCCGCCCATAAAACGCCAGCGCCGTCAGCAAACACGCCAGCCAGACAAAGATTGCGGCCCAAAACGTGTGGGACATGTAATGCCAGCCCTGCAGGACTCGCGTCGTGCCGTAGACGAAACCAAGCAACAACGATCCCCACAATAAAGCGCTGGAGAAACGCCACTGATAACGGCGCGCCACAAAGTACAGCGCCAACATGGTGAAGCCACCGGAGGCATGCCCGCCCGGCCAGCAGCGGCCACTGCCGGCTTCATGAAACAACTGGAAATTGCTGTACCACTCAATGTGGGCCATTTTGCCGCCGTACAAGGTCGTCTCGATCGGGCAGTAAACGCTGGTGTGGGACTTGAGAAAATGGATTACGCCCGTGCAGACGGCGAAAGCGACTACCACAAACAGAAAATCCCTACGGTGATCAGCGGTAAATCGCAGCACGGGAGCGACTTTATTGCGCTCCAGAAACGCGCCAAGTCGCGGACGCTTCTGCGGATTGACCAGCGGCCAGACCACCGACAGCATGGCGCCGATCAGGGCAATTTCGGCGGTCCAGTCAGGAATGATTCGCGCCCATTTGTGGGTGATCTTTTCGAACAAGTGAATCTTGTCGAGCGGGAAGGTCTGGGTCAGCGGATCGAACAGAAGGTTGCTGAAGACGATGTCGATTCTGGTCATGTCGAACAGTAAAAACACCAGCACCGCGTAGGCCAGCGGGATGCCGAAGTTATAAGCGTAAAAACGAGCGTTCATCGGGTGGTCACCGTGCGCCAGTCGGAGGCTTCAATAAAGCCGAGCATCTGTGGAGCCGCCGGGTTGGCTGCGGAGACAAACAACGAAGCGCCGTAACCCAGGTCGGAGCCCGCTGCTTTCAGATCTTTTTCCAGTTGCTCCATGCACTCGCTGTGCGTCACCAGAATCAGGTTTCGACCGGCGATCTTGTGGGCCAGCGCGTCGCGCAACATGCGGCCCTTGCAGTTGATCAGCCAGTCTTCGCCACTGGCGGCACGGTTGAACATGTAACCGGCAGTCTGCACGGTGCGCATTGTCGGGCTGTTGTAGATGTCGGCGTTATTGAGGCCCAGTTGCTCGAACTGCGCGCCGACGCTAACGGCCGCACTGCGTGAGCGATCGGTGATGCCATCATGGCCGATCAGACAAGGGGCTCGAGAGTGATCGCAGCGCTCGACGTGGCGCACCAACACGATCATGTCGCCCTTGGCCCATCCCTGCGCCAACGCCTGCGCGCCGGTGACGTTACCGTGGGCAAGGTCCGGCACCGCCGCAGGCGCGAGCAGCCACAGCGTCAATGGAATCACCAGCACAGAGGCCGCCAGCACCACCCAGGTGTTTCGAAACCGCGTCAGACCACTCAGATCGATCGAGCGATTGACGCCGAACAGATTCAGTCTCAATTCCACAAAAAGCCGCCTCGCCGGCATGCATCACTGGTCATTTGATGCGACGAAGCTACAGATACCCGTGTGGGCAGCCAGTGAAACCCATGTGAAAAAAGTCTTGGGATGGCTTGTTACAAATTCTGTCCGACAAAAACCTTTCAGCTCTCGGGTTTGCGGCCGATAAACACCTGCTAACACCCTTGCTGGCTCAAAAAACAACAATCTTCCAGCCTACCGACGATCAAGAAATACCAAGTTTCTGGAGGATATTGTGATGAATAGCTGGTTCGGCAACATCAGCGTGAACATGAAATTGGGCCTGGGCTTCGGCCTTGTCCTGGCACTGACCTGCGTCCTGGCCCTGACCGGCTGGACCAGCCTGGGCGGCCTGATTGACCGCAGCAACTGGATGAGCGACATCACCCAGCTCAATTCCGGCCTGACCAAGCTACGCGTGGTGCGCCTGCAATACATGCTGACCAACGGCGACGAAACCGCCGCACAGAATGTGCAGACCACCCTCGACGGTTTCGCCGCGCAACAGCAGAAGCTCATCAGCAGCTTCAAGAGCCCGGAGAACGTCAAACTGCTCAAGGAGCAGGCGGCGACCGTCGCCGAATACCAGACCTCCCTGAACAAAATGCGTAACGCCTATCGCACCGGCAACTCCGCGCGCGACACCATGAGTGTCAACGCCGAGACCGCTTACAACCTGATCGAGTCGATCAGCAAGCGCGTTCAGCAAATGGATATGAGCGAGCAGCGTTTCGAGCAGTTCCAGGCCATCAGTGCCGCCAAAGAAGCGTTCATCCTCGCGCGCTATGAAGTGCGCGGCTACACCGCCACCACCAACGCCGAAAACGAGCAGAAAGCCGTCGGCCAAATCGACGTGGCGATCGCCAGTCTCAAACCGCTGAACGTACATTTCGCTGATACTCAGCAAGATGCCCTGCGTCAGCTGGAAACTGCGTTGACCAACTATCGCAGCGCGTTGATGGCCTATAAAAACGCCAACAGCGAAGCCGTGCAGGCGCGCAAGGAAATGACCGATCAGGGCGCCACCATCGTGGCCCTGAGCGAGCAGCTGTATCAGATTCAGCTTGAACGTCGCGACATCGAAAGCGCTCAGGCACGCACCTTCCAGTTGATCAGCACCCTGCTGGCCCTGCTGGTTGGCGTGATTGCCGCGGTGATCATCACCCGTCAGATCACTCGCCCACTGCGAGAAACCCTGGCCGTGGTCGAGCGCATCGCCAGCGGCGACCTGACCCAGAACGTCACCGTCACCCGCCGCGACGAACTCGGTGTGCTGCAACAAGGCATCGCGCGCATGGGCGTCACCCTGCGCGACTTGATCAGCGGCATCCGCGACGGCGTTACCCAGATCGCCAGCGCTGCCGAAGAGCTGTCGGCCGTCACCGAGCAGACCAGCGCTGGTGTGAACAGCCAGAAGATCGAAACCGATCAGGTCGCCACCGCCATGCACGAGATGACTGCCACCGTGCAGGAAGTTGCGCGCAACGCCGAAGAGGCTTCGCAAGCGGCAGCCGCTGCCGACGGCCAGGCCCGTGAAGGCGACAAGGTAGTGAACGAAGCCATCACGCAGATCGAGCGTCTGGCCAGCGAAGTGGCGCGCTCCACCGAAGCCATGAGCGTGCTGCAACAGGAAAGCGACAAGATTGGCAGCGTCATGGACGTGATCAAAGCCGTCGCCGAACAGACCAACCTGCTGGCGCTCAACGCAGCCATTGAAGCGGCACGTGCCGGTGAAGCCGGTCGTGGTTTCGCCGTGGTTGCCGACGAAGTTCGTGGCCTGGCTCAGCGCACACAGAAATCCACCGAGGAAATCGAAGGCCTGGTCGCCGGTCTGCAGAACGGCACCCAGCAAGTCTCGGCCGTGATGAACAACAGCCGCGCCTTGACCGACAGCAGCGTCGCCCTGACCCGCAAGGCCGGTGCATCGTTGGAAAACATCACCCGCACGGTGTCGAACATCCAGTCGATGAACCAGCAGATCGCCGCCGCTGCCGAACAGCAAAGCGCCGTGGCCGAAGAGATCAGCCGCAGCATCATCAACGTGCGCGACGTGTCTGAGCAGACTGCCGCCGCCAGCGACGAAACCGCCAAGTCCAGCGTTGAACTGGCGCGGTTGGGTGGGCAGTTGCAGCAGATGGTGAGCCACTTCCGCGTTTGATGTTGATTTCGCGCTGAAGCTAAAAACCAATCGCGGGCAAGCCCGCTCCCACAGGTAACGAGTCGGACACAAAATTTGTGCACGACCCAGAACACTGTGGGAGCGGGCTTGCCCGCGATTGCGTTATGGCTGACTACACGCTGCTTCAAACCACGCCATGCATAAAGAACTCGACCGGAACCCTGAAAAACCCCGCAAAGCCCTTAATCTGAGCAACAGTCATTTTTCGCTTGTTATTCAATATCTCGGAAACAGCACTCTGGGTTGCAATCCCCGATAAATCCTTCTGCTTGACTCCTCTCTCGGAAATCAAAAACGCCAGCGCTTCCGATTGAGTCGAGTAGGGAATCAAAACCGTCTCAGCTTCGTACTCATACACCCGATCCGCCACCAACTCCGCAAAACGCGCCGCTGCGTGATCTTCGCTGTCGGCATGAGCGTAGAGCTCGTCGATCAATGCCATCCGTCCTTGCAAGTCCTCATCGTTTTCTATCGGATCATGACAGGCAGACAATAATCTGGACAACGTCGCTAACTGATCTCCCAGACCATCAAGCATGGGTGCAATATTGGCTATGAAGGAATCCAGTCCAGAGGCTTCGACCTTATTACGCTTCATGTTGTCACCTTAAAATTCGTTAAACATAAACAGTGTTGATCCTTCAGACCAACTACTTAACATCACGCTTCCACCACTTGTCATATCCAGCATGGGGGAGGATTTCTTTTACATAAATGGTGCCGATTTGGGTATTGATCCAAGTAATGATTCGGCACTCATTTTTCTTGATGTCAAAAACGTAAATATCAAGCGGCCCTTTTTTGCTTGTCGTCCTCAGCTTGGAGTGAGGTATTCGATCTACGTTCCAGCCTGATGCGGTTGACCAGTCCTTGCGAAGCTTCTCGAATGACTCGAAGCGCAGCGATGCCCTGTCGAAGATGGTTAGCCATAAAGTGAGAGGATCTCTCCATTGACCATGAGTTTCGATGGCCCGCGCAATTGCCGCTTTTGTAATCACTCTCATATTTTTTTGGTTATGGCGTCCCTACATGCGGCAAAATTTATCTCGTATTCATATATCTGTAAAGCAGATATTTTCGGCGAGTATCGCAGTGCAGGACAAACCGCACCAAGCTGCGATCTTTTGATGTGGCTTTTTAAAAGATCAAAAGATCGCAGCCTTCGGCAGCTCCTTTGGGGGGATTTTTGGGGGGCTTTCAGGCGGGGTAGCCGGTGATTTTGCGGATGCTTTGGTACAGCGGTTTGAGCTGGCGATACATGCGCAGGTAGACCTCCTTGTACAGTTGCTCGTAGATTTTTTGCGCCTCGGGTTGTGGCATGAACACCGCGCCCACACGGGTCATCGCCGCGATGGCCGTGGGGAAATCCGCATACAGTCCCAACCCCACCGCACAGCAAATCGCCGCACCCAGGCCGGACGCTTCGTATACGTGCGGACGCTCAGCGGGCAGCCCGAAAATGTTTGCCGTCAGTTGCATCGCCGCATCACTTTGCGAACCGCCACCGGCAACACGCAGACGTTTGACCGAAACCTTCGAACGCCTCTCGATGTTCTCCATGCCCTGGCGCAACGCATACGCCAACCCCTCAAGAATCGCCCGGTAAATGTGCGCGCGGGTGTGCACATCGCCGAAGCCGATCATCGCGCCTTTGGCTTCCACGCCCGGCTCGCGAATGCCCGGCGACCAGTACGGTTGCAGCATCAAACCCATCGATCCCGGTGGCACCGCATCCACCAATGCATCGAACAATTGCTCTGGCTCGATGCCCTGCTCCTTGGCCTGCTGCATTTCGCGCAAACCGAACTCGTTCTTGAACCAGCTGACCATCCAGTAACCGCGATAAATCATCACCTCGCAGTTGAATTGATCCGGCACCGCCGACGGATACGGCGGAATCAATGGGACGATTTCAAGATAGCGCGAGCGGGTGCTGGTGATCGTCGCCGTGGTGCCGTAGGACAGGCACACCGTGCTCGCCTCGACCACTCCGGAACCGACCACCTCGCAAGCCTTGTCGGCCCCCGCGGCAATCAGCGGCAGCCCTTCGGGAATCCCGGTGTGACGACTGGCCTCGGCGGTGATGTAGCCGAGGGTTTCACCGGGTTTGTGCAGGGTCGGTAGCTGCTCGGGCCGCACGGCCAGCGCTTGCCATTTCCAGTCACTCGGCGCGGCCCATTTCAAGCGCTTGAAGTCGAACGGCAGATAGCCGACGCAACACCCCACCGAATCGACAAAACGCCCGCACAGGCGATGCGTGAGAAACCCCGAAAGCAGCAAAAACTTGTCGGTCGCCGCCCAGATATCAGGCTGATGGCGGGCGATCCAGTTGGCCTCGGCCTGGGCGCGAAAATAGTCGACGGTGGCTTGCGCGCCGACCAGTTTGAACAGCCAGCCCCACGGCCCTTTTATCCCGCCTTCAACCTCACTCTGGCGTTGATCGAGCCACAGAATCGCCGGGCGCAACGGCTTGCCCTCGGCATCGACGTTGATCACCGTGCCGCGCTGCGTGGTCAGGGAAACGCCAGCAATCTCTGAGCGATCAATCCCGGTCTGCTGCCAGACTTGCTGACACGCCTCGCCGAGTTTCGCCCAGTAATATTCCGGGTCCTGCTCGGCCCAACCCGGTTGCGCCGAGTAATAAGCCTGCAACTCAACCTTGCCTTTACCGAGCAAATTACCCTGCAAATCGAAGAGCAGCGCGCGTACGCTTTGGGTGCCGTTGTCGATGGCCAGCAGGTAGCGCTTGTTCGGGTGGTTATCCATGGAGCTCTCTTCAAGGGGCATCAAGGCGTGGCATCCGGCAAACCGTGATGGCGTTGCCACAACGCCTGATAACGCTGTAATTCATGCTGCCAATATTCGTAGTCCCAACCCAGTCGCGGCTGGCAGAGTTGGCGAATGGCTGCAAAGTAATCTTCGCCACCGCGTGGCAACAACAGACCCAATCGGGTGCGGCGCAGCAGCAGATCATCGAGGTGCAAGACCATTTCTGCTTCGCAGGCAAAGGCCAATTCCGCCCACAAAGTGTCGGTGTTGCCGACCGTGTCGTGGCCCAGTTCCGTGAGCAGTTGCGCCAGCCTCGGCAAGCCTCGCCCATGCCGCCCAGCCAGACGCCGCCACTGCTGCGCGCTGAGCCCCGGGATCGTCAGCGGTGGTACAGCGGCGAACACCGGCGCGGCGTCATCATCAAACGGCCGACCTAGCATCGCCGCGCAGGCCTTGAGTACTTCAATCGCTTGTGGGCGAAACGTCGTCAGTTTGCCGCCGGCCAGAGTCACGCAACCCGGCTCCTGCCACAGCACGTGCTCACGGGTTTCGTTCGAGGGTTTGTCCTGATTGGCACCCGCACTACCGACCACCGGACGCACGCCTGACCAGGTCGACAGCACATCGGCGATAACCACTTCCGCACCGGGGAACTGTTGCGCGCAAGCCGCCAGCAAATAGTCGAGTTCTTCTGTGCTGATGCTCGCGCTTTGATCCAGATTTTCGTGATGATCCAGATCCGTGGTGCCGACCACTGTCGCGCCTTCCCACGGGAAAACGAACACCGGTCGCCGATCACGCTCATGCAAAAAGGTGAACGCCTGAGCCACCGGCAGACGCCAGCCCGGCAGCAGTAAATGACTGCCGCGCAACGGGCGCAATTGCCGTGGCGTCTCGGCTGGTCGCAATCGCTCAGCCCAGGCGCCGGTGGCCACGGCCAGTACACCGCAACGCAATTGCAGGGGCCCGCCAGCCTCGCAGTCCTCAACCTGAACCCCGCACACGCACCCATCTTCACGCAGCAAATGCTCCACGCGCACGCCGTTTAGCACCACCGCGCCGTCGGCCCGCGCTTCGCTCAACACGCGCATCACCAGCCGCGCGTCATCGGTCAGCGCATCGACAAAACAGGTGCCGCCGAGCAGGTCGGTTTCCTTCACGCCCGGCGCCAGATATCGCAGTTGCTGCGCGTCATGAAAACGATGGCTGCGCCGTCCGGCCAAAGCGTCATACACCGACAGCAAACCACCTAAAACCCGAGGCCCGGGAAAGCCGCCTCGATAGTGCGGCATCATGAAACTCATCGGTTCGACCAGCCCCGGCGCTTCATCGAGCAGACGTTGACGTTCGCGTACCGAATCGCGGGTCAGGCGCCACTGGCCCTTGGCGATGTAACGCAAACCGCCATGGACCATTTTCGAAGATCGGCTGGACGTGCCCCAGGCAAAATCGCGCTGTTCCAGCAGCAGGCAGCGCCAGCCACGGCGCGCGGCTTCACGCAGGATGCCGGCGCCGCTGATACCGCCGCCGATGACGATCAGATCCCAGGTTTCATCGGCCAGCGTCGGCAGAACCTGCTGGCGCCACGCGGCGTTCCAGTGCGCAGTCATGGCCGTCACTCCGGCAGCAGCGTGCCGGGATTGAGGCGCCCGGCCGGGTCGAAGTGCCGGCTCAGTGCCTGCAAGGTGTCCATCGCCAACGCGCCTTTCTCGCGCAGCAGGTACGGTGCGTGATCCTTGCCGACGCCGTGCTGGTGGCTGATGGTGCCGTGGTTGTCGACGATAGTCTGGCTGGCCGCGTGCTTGAGCGCCTGCCAACGCGCCAACGTCGCGGGGTAATCCGCTGCGGGGCGAAACACGTAGGTGGTGTAGATACTCGAACCCTCGCCATAGACGTGGGACAGGTGAGTGAACACATGCACCCGCTCGCCTTCAGCAGCCAAGGCATCGCGCAGGCTGTTTTCGATGAGGTTGAGCAGGTTGTCGACGTTGCTCCAGTCGGTCGCGGTTTCGAGGGTGTCGACCACGTAACCGGCGTTCCACAGGTTCTCGCGCAGGTAAGGAAAACGGAAGCGATTCTGCGCCCATTTCTTGCCGAGCAAGGTGCCGGTGAATACGCCACCGAAGGCTTTGAGGTGTTGTCGCGCTTGCCTCAGCGACAGCGCATTTTGCTGACGATTGCCGGTCACGCCGAAGGTCAGCAGGCACTTGCCCTCACTGGCCCCGCGCAGGCTCAGGTACTTTTCCAGCCAGCCAATTTGTTGCGGGTGGCCGGCCAACGCGAGTTGGGTTTCGGTTTCCACCGCGTTGGACAGGCGTAGCATCGACAGCGGCACGCGCGCCTGAGCCAATTGGCGGATGGCTTGCAGCGCCTTCGTCCAACTGGGCAGAAACACGCCGTAGAAACGTTCATCGGCGGGCATTGCGCTGACCCGCACTTTGACCTCGGAAATGATCCCGAAACGGCCCTCGCAGCCCAGCACCACTTCGCGCAGATCAGGGCCGGCGGCCGAGGCCGGGAACGTCGGGATTTGCAGAGGGCCGGCGAAGGTTTCCAGAGTGCCCCCGGCGAACAATTGTTCAATGCGCCCATAGCGCAACGATTGCTGACCACTGGATCGACTGGCCACCCAACCACCCAACGTCGACAGCTCCCACGACTGCGGGAAATGCCCCAGCGTGTAACCCCGCGCCCGCAGCTGACTTTCCACCTGCGGGCCACTGGCACCGGGGCCGAAGGTTGCCAACAGGCTTTGTTCATCAAGGTCGATCAGACGATTCATCCGCGCCAGCGAAACTGTCACCACGGGCCGCGCTGAATCTGGCGGGTTGATGTGCCCGGCCACCGAAGTGCCGCCGCCATAAGGGATCAGGCACAGGTCTTGTTCATGGGCGAGCGCCAGCAATTGGCGAATCTGCTCGGCAGTCTCGGGGAACGCCACCGCATCGGGATAATTGCCCAACGTGCCTTCGCGTAACGCGAGCCAATCCGGCAGGCTCTGGCCGCGAGCGTGTAACAAACGGTCATGGCCATCCACGCTGTACAAGGTGTGTGCGCGCAACCGCGAAGCAGGCACGCGGGCCAGCGCTGTTTCCAGCGTCGCATCGGGCAGCGCTCGACCTTCGCCCAACCGTTCGGCGAGAAAACTCGCGCCCTGGGCCGGCAGTTCGACCACCGTGGTTGCATCTCCCCAGCCGTTCCAGCGTCGCATGCGTGTGTCCTTTTTCGGTTCTTATCAGCGATATTTCAGGCGTCCATACTAGTCGGCGGCGAAAAAGTGTCACGGTCGCATCCGGCCAGTTCGTGTAGCCAATTGAGTCAAACGTCGCGCAAGCGTCAGCCATTTACTTTAGTCGCGGTTTCAAATTACCTTTCAGGGCATTCATCCGCTCATGCACGCCTTGATCAAGGGAATACGATCATGCAATCGCTCGGCTTCACCTCCGTTCCACCGCTGCTCAAGTACCTGCGCCATGCCGAGCAATTGGGCATGGCCATCGAGCCTGCGTTGGCGGCGGCCGGGTTGCAGGCGCAGCAGTTGAGCGACAACACCCTGCGTTTGCCGGGTGAAGCGCATGAGAAGTTGCTCGATTATTTCTGCGAATACTCGGGCGATCCGCTATTCGGGCTCAATGCCGCCAATTTTGTACTGCCCAATTCCTGGAGTGTGCTCGGTTACATCACCATGAACTGCGCGACACTGGGCGATGCCATGAGCCGGATCATGCCGTTCGAAAAACTGGTGGGCGACATGGGCGTGAGTCGCGCCGAGATGCTGGACGGGCAAGTACACCTGATCTGGACCTGCCGCTATCAGCGCCCGCGAATTCGTCGGCATCTGGTGGAAAACGTGCTGGGTTCGTGGCTGCAATATGCGCGCTGGATTGCGGATACGCAGATGTCGCCGGCAGCGGTCTGGTTGGAGCATTCGTGCCCAGACAAGGTGACACTGGCGCAATACGAGCAGTTTTTCGATTGCCCGGTGCTGTTCGATCAGCCGTATTCGGCGTTGATTGTGCCGCTGGCGTATTTGCAGTTGCCGTTGCGCCAGGCCGATGCGCAATTGCTGCGCACGCTGGAAGAGCATGCGATGGGGTTGATGGCGACGTTGGAGGATGCGTCGCTTGCGCAGCAGGTGAAGAGTATTTTGCGTCAGTTGCTAAAGGAGGGGCTGCCGCGTAAGGAGCAGGTGGCTGAACATCTCGCCGTGTCGGTGCGAACGTTGCAGCGGCAATTGCATCAGGCGGGGACGTCGTATCAGCAGATCCTGGATGACCTGCGTCAGGAGTTGGCTGAGCATTATTTGCTCAACAGCACGTTGCCGATTCAGGACATCGCGCAGTATCTGGGGTTTACCGAACCGAGGTCGTTTCACCGCACGTTCAAGAGCCGGCGCGGGATGCCGCCGGGGGAGTTTCGGCAGACGCATCGGGGGTGATTCGCTTTCCCCTCACCCCAACCCTCTCCCAGAGGGAGAGGGGGCCGACCAAGAGATGCTGACGAGTTAGGCCGACCTGCAAATACCGCTGTGAATCCATAATCGCTGCAAATCTTTCAGGTCGATGTACAACGCAAGACACCTCGGTCAGTCCCCTCTCCCTCCGGGAGAGGGCTAGGGTGAGGGGCTCTTCAGCTCAAACACTAATCGCGTTGGTAAACACCAACCGATTACCAAACGGATCGGCAATGGTCATGTCCTGGCTGCCCCATGGCATCGCCTGAATCTGTGGATGCGAGAACTTGTAATCCTTGGCCACCAGTTGCTGCTGAAAAGCTTCCAGCTCATCGGTCTCGATGCGCAACGCCGAACCCGGCGTCGCATCACCGTGGTGTTCGGACAGATGCAGCACACATTCGCCACGCGACACCTGCAGATACAACGGGAAGTTCGCTTCGAAACGATGCTGCCAGTCGATCTTGAAACCGAGGAAGTCGACGTAGAATTCTACGGCTTTGGCTTCATCGAAAATCCGCAGGATCGGGGTGGTTTTGCCGAAGCTCATGGGGTGCTCCCTGACTGGTTGGCCCAAGAGTGTAGCCGGGCTGGATGTCAGCACTTCGGCTTGTTGATGGTTTTCTTTAGTCGCAATGTGCCATCACTGTGACCCACTGCGCGAAACATTAAAGAAAGCCGTCGCGCAAATCGCCCTGACGCGCCAGAAACCGCCCTTCCCTTCGACCATTCGCCTGACCATCGCTGTAACTCAAAACACCATTGATCCACACCCCATCAATACCCTGCGCCGCCCGTTGCGGGTCATTGAAATCCGCCACATCTCGCACAGTCGCCGGATCGAACAACACCAGATCCGCCCAGTTTCCTTCGCGAATCTCGCCTCTTTCCTTCAAGCCAAAGCGCGCCGCCGACAGACCGGTCATCTTGTGCACCGCTGTGTGCAACGGAAATAGCCCGACATCACGACTGAAATGTCCAAGCACCCGTGGGAAAGCGCCCCACAGGCGTGGATGCGGGAACGGGTCTTCCGGCAGTCCGTCAGAGCCCACCATCGACAGCGGATGCGCGAGGATTCTTCGTACATCCGCCTCGTCCATGCCGTAATACACCGCGCCCGCCGGTTGCAGGCGCTTGGCAGCCTCGAGCAGCGGCACGTTCCATTCGGCGGCGATATCGATGAGGTCGCGGCCGCTGAATTGCGGGTGCGGCGTCGACCAGGTGATGGTGATGCGGTGGGCGTCGGTGACTTGTTTCAAATCCAGCGTCGAAGAACTCGCCGCATACGGATAGCAATCGCAACCGACCGGATGGGTTTTCGCCGCCTCCTCCAAGGACGCGAGCAACTGCGGACTGCGCCCCCAGTTACCGACACCGGCACATTTGAGGTGGGAAATGATCACTGGCGATTTGGCGTGGCGACCGATCTGAAACGCCTCATCCATCGCCTCCAGCACTGGAGCAAATTCGCTGCGTAAATGAGTGGTGTAAACCGCGCCGAACGCCGTCAGCTCTTCGGTCAGTTGCATGACTTCATCGGTGGAGGCGTTATAGGCGCTGGCGTAAGCCAGACCTGTGGATAATCCAAGTGCGCCAGCCTCAAGACTTTCGCGCAACTGCTCACGCATCGCGGCGATTTCGGCAGGGGTTGCGGTGCGAAACAGGTCGTCGAGATGATTGCTGCGCAGCGCCGTGTGGCCGACCAACGCTGCAACGTTCAACGTGGTGTCGGCCGCTTCGACCGCCGCGCGGTAATCGCTGAAACGTGGATAAACAAACGCCGCCGCGGTGCCGAGTAGGTTCATCGGGTCCGGCGGATTGCCTTTCAAACTGACCGGCGACACGCTGATTCCGCAGTTGCCGACAATCACCGTGGTCACGCCTTGGCTGAGCTTGGGCAGCATCTCTGGCTGACGGATGACGACGGTGTCGTCGTGGGTGTGCACGTCGATAAAACCCGGCGCCAGCACGCGGCCGGCAGCGTCGATTTCTTCGCTCGCTGTCGCATCACGCAAGTCGCCGATACGCTCGATGCGGCCATTGAGGATTGCCACGTCGGCGCGGTAGCCCGGCGTGTTGCTGCCATCGATAACCAGAGCATTGCGAATCAGGGTGTCGTAGAGCATGTCAGTCTCCTAGCGGCAGGTGATCGTCGCCGCCACGGTATTCGTCGAGAGCGAGTTTGATCCGCCGTAGCCGCTCTTGGTTGTCTTCAGGATTGGCCAGCGCCAGCTCGGTCGCGAGCACGTCGATGGCCAGCAACATGCCGTAGCGCGCCGCCGTCGGTTTGTAGATGAACGAGGTTTCTGCGCCTTGCAGCGGCAGGACGATGTCGGCCAGTTCCGCCAGCGGCGAATCGGCGCGGGTGATGGCGAGGATGCGCGCGCCGTAGTTGCGCGCCAGTTCGACGGTCTCCAGCAGTTCCGGGGTGATGCCAGTCAGCGAGCAGGCGATGACGACCTGTTCGGCGTTCAGGCTGGCGGCGGTGACGCGCATCATCACCGCGTCATGGCACACCGCAATCGGATAGCCCAAGCGCACCAACCGCACCTGCAATTCGTCGCTGCACAACGTCGAGCACCCGCCCATGCCGAAGGCGTGAATCATCCGCGCCTGGCTGAGCAATTTCACCGCATCAGCGAAACGCGATTCATCGAAACCGGCCAGATGCTGACGCAGGGTAGTTTCGATATCGCCAACAATCTGCCCGTAGAACGCCGATTGCTCGGGCGTGCCGGCCGGGTCGAGAAAACGACTGCCGACGCCACTGGCTTGGGCCAGTTGCAGGCGCAGATCACGCAGGTCGCGGCAGCCAACAGTGCGGGCAAATCGCGACAGTGTGGCGGTGCTGACCTCGGCCCGTTGCGCCAGCTCTTCGAGACTGGCGGAGGCGGCAAAGCCTACGTCGTCGAGCATCAGCCTTGCGATGCGACCTTCGCCGGCGCTGAAGGAATCCTGGCGGGCGCGGATCTGGTAGAGGATGTCCATGGCGGCGGGCTCCGGTTACAGCAGGTAAGAAAGGCCGACGGTCAGACCGAAAGCGACCAGCGAGATCAACGTCTCAAGCACGGTCCAGGTCTTGAACGTCTGCGCGACCGTCATGTTGAAGTATTCCTTGATCAACCAGAAGCCGCCGTCGTTGACGTGGGAAAAGATAACCGACCCGGCGCCGGTCGCCAGCACCAACAGTTCGGGGTGTGGATATCCCAGACCGATGGCCACGGGGGCGACGACGCCGGACGCGGTGGTCATCGCCACAGTCGCCGAACCGGTGGCGATACGCATCAGCGCTGCAAACAACCAGCCCATGAGCAGCGGCGACAGATGAAATTCGTGAGCGAGACCGACGATCTGATCGGTAACGCCAGCGTCGACCAGAATCCGGTTCAAGCCACCACCAGCGCCGACCAGCAAGGTGATGCTGGCGGTCGGCGCCAGGCATTCATTGGTGAATTTGAGGATCGATTCACGGCTGAAACCCTGAGCGATACCCAACGTCCAGAAACTCAACAACGTCGCCAACAGCAGCGCAATCACCGAGTTGCCGATGAACAGCAGGAACTGATTGAAACCGCTGCCCGGCGTAGAAATAAGATTGGCCCAACCGCCGATCAGCATCAGCACCACCGGCAACAGAATGGTCGCCATGGTGATGCCGAAGCTCGGCAGCTTGTCGCGCGGTTCGCGGTCGAGGAATTGTTTTTCCAGCGGGTTATCCGCCGGCAAGTGAATGCGCGGCACGATGAATTTGGCGTACAGCGGACCTGCAATAATCGCCGTCGGAATGCCGATAGCAATCGCATACAGCAAGGTCTGCCCGACCGACGCCTGATACACCTGCACCGCCAGCATCGCCGCCGGGTGCGGCGGCACCAACGCATGCACTACGGAGAGGCCGGCGACCATCGGCAAACCGACCATCAGAATCGACACGCCCACCCTTCGCGCCACGGTAAACGCAATCGGTACCAGCAACACGAAGCCGACTTCGAAGAACAGCGGCAACCCGACCAGAAACGCGATGCAGACCATTGCCCAGTGCGCGTTCTTCTCGCCGAACTTATCGATCAACGTGCGCGCCATCTGGTCCGCACCACCGGACTCGGCCATCATCTTGCCAAGCATCGTCCCCAGCGCCACCACCAGCGCGATGTGCCCCAGCGTCTTGCCGACCCCAGCCTCATACGCGCCCACCACCCCCGACGGCGGCATGCCGGCCACCAGTGCCAGACCAATGGAAATCAGGGTGATGACAATGAACGGATTGAGCCGGTAACGGGCGATCAACACGATCAGAGCGATGATAGCCACGGCGGCATATACCAGCAGCCAATAGCCGAAAGAAGGCGTCATGCGGTACTCCTCGAAAGGGTCACGTTCGTATGGGTTGTGAAACTCATAAATCATTTCGAGATCGAGATTTCAAACCGCATGAAAGTAATTTTCGTGGAAAGGTAAGGCGTGTCGCGGATGGATATGTCTTGTCGTGATTAATGAAAATTGCGGGGCGAGATTTTCATGATTCCGCAGCCAATACGAAATCCTGTGAGCTGGCTTGCCAGCGATGACGGTTACACATTCAACATAGATGCTGACTGGTCGACCGCTATCGCTGGCAAGCCAGCTCCCACAAGTTGATCGAGTTTCTGTAGGAGCCAGCCTGCAGGCGATGGCGGTGTCACATTCAACATCTCTGTCGACTGATCCACCGCTTTCGCGAGCAAGCTCGCTCCCACAGTTTGATCAAATTTCTTCAGACAGATAGCGGACAACTTGCGAGAGCTGGCTTGCCAGCGATGGCGGCGTCACGTTCAACATTGATGTTGGATGATCAGCCGCTATCGCCAGCAGGCTGGCTCCCACAGGTATTGTGGTGTTGAAAGAATCACACCATTTCGTTACGAATCCATTCAACCACTGACGTGCGTTTCGGCGTCCAGCCCAGCAGTTCGCGGGCGTGTTTGCCTCGCACCCGGCTGTTGGAGCCGAGGCCGTAGTTGGCCATTTCGTAGCCCCACTCGGCTTCGGCATCTGGCAGTGGCCAGTCTTGTGGCTGGCCCAGGTTCAGGGCTTCGGCCATGGCGGTGGTCATGTCGATGAAGGAGGCTTCACCGCTTTCAACAAAGTAGAACGTGCCCGGTACGTTTTTAGTCAGCGCCAGCAGGTACAGGGCGACGACGTCTTCGATGTGCACGTTGGACCAGATGTTCTGGCCGCTACCGACATGGCGAACCACGCCGCTTTTACGCGCCTGTTTGAGCAGACGCGGCAATTGCACGCTGTCACGTTTGACGCCCAGGCTGTGGCCGTAGATCAAGGTGTTGCAGATGACGGCCGAGGTCACGCCGTCCTTCGCTGCGGCGAGAATCAGGTTGTCGATGGCCACGCGTGCGGCTTTGTCGACGGTCGGCTCGGGGAGGTTGTCTTCGTAGTAGATGACGTCGCTGGACTTGCCGCCGGATGCATCGCCGACGATGCTCGAACCGCTGGTGTGCAGGAACACTTTGTTCGAACCACGCAAAGCGTCGAGCAAGGCTTCGACCGCTGCGCGATGGTCGCTGCTGGCGGCGTTGATTACCGCGTCGGCGGCGCGGGCCTGTTCGGCGAGCAATGACGCGTCGTCGAGAGTGCCGATCACCGGGGTGATGCCCAGTGCTTTCAGTTCATCAGCCTGTTCGGCGCTGCGCACCAAACCCGTGACGTTATGGCCAGCCTGGACCAGGCCGGTAGCGATGGAGCCACCGATAAAACCGGCAGCGCCGGTGACGAATACGTTCATGGAGAAACTCCCTGCGTGAATAAGTGATGGGACGAGTATCGACCGATGAGTTCGAGGGAAACACCCGCCCTCAGCCAAATCACTGTTGCGCAGAGGTCACGAATCAGCCTTTGAAATCGGCGATGGCGTAGGCCGCGAGTTTGCTCTGGATGAAGTCGAGGAAGCATTGAATGCGCAACGCCAGTTGCGAGTTACGGTAGTAAACGGCGTTGATCGGCTGGCGATAGCCGCTGTTGAACTCGGCCAGTACCACGCTCAAACGCCCGGCGCGGATGTCGTCGATGGTCATGAAGTGCGACAGGCAGGCAATGCCCTGCCCTTCCAGCGCCAGATGGCGCACGGTTTCGCCGCTGGAGGCGCTGATGGCCGGGGTGATGGGCCAGCGGTCACCTTGCACGTAACGCAACGGCCACTGATTGAGGCCTTCGTTCTGCGTGAAGCCAAGCAGGGTGTGTTCGCTCAGGTCGGCCACTTGCAGCGGCGTACCGTGTTTTTCCAGGTACGCGGGGCTGGCGACGATCAGCAGCGGACTGCAACCGAGCGAGCGCGCGTGCAAAGTGGAATCGGCGAGGGTGCCGATGCGGATGGCGACGTCGGTGCTTTGTTCCAGCAGGTCAATGATCAGGTCATTGCTGTTGAGTTCGAGCTGAATGTCCGGATATAGCCGGCGGAATTCGTCGATGTAGGGAACGACCGCGTGCAGCATGAACGGCGACGCGGCGTTGATGCGCAGGCGTCCGGACGGGGTTTGCTGGCGTGAGGACAGACGTTCTTCGAGTTGCTCCATCTGATCGAGAATCAGCTTGGCTTGTTCGAAGAAGTACTTGCCCTCCTCAGTCAGATCCATGCGCCGCGTGGTGCGGTTGATCAGCGTGGTATCGAGCTTGGCTTCCAGCCGCGACAGGGTGCGGCTGACCGCCGAAGGCGTCTGCCCGACCTGCTCGGCAGCGGCGGAAATCGTACCGCATTCGATCACGCAGACGAAAATCTGCAACTCATCGGATCTGGCTTTCAAGGGGGTTCCTTACGATAGTCATCACCACTGTATTGTGGTGAAGGGATCTAATTGTGGCGAGGGGATTTATCCCCGTTGGACTGCGTAGCAGTCCCCTTCTTTTTTGAAGCAAGAGCGGGGGGCGCTCCGCGCCCCAACGGAGATAAATCCCCTCGCCACAGATAAATCCCACCACCAGAGGTAAATCCCTTTACCACAGGCAGATCCCTCTCAGCATCCGCTTCAACCTCAAGCCTTAAGACCAAACACCTCGCTCAGATGCTGTTCATAACGCGCCACATCACTCTCGATGTTTGGACGCTTCATTACGTCAACACACAGAAACGTCGGCAACCCGGTCATGCCCAAAAACTCATTGGCCTTGTGAAACGGGAAATACACCGCGTCCACACCTTTACCTTCGAAGAAATCGGTCGGATCATCGAAGGCTTGCTGCGGCGCGTTCCACGTCAACGACAGCATGTATTGCTTGCCCTGGACGAGGCCCCCGCTGCCATACTTCTGCGACGCATCGGAACGGGTGCGGCCATCGCTTGCGTAGAGGCTGCCGTGGCCTTCGGTGAAGACTTCGTCGATGTACTTTTTCACCGTCCACGGCGCGCCCATCCACCAGCCTGGCATCTGATAAATGATCACGTCTGCCCAGAGGAATTTGGCGACTTCTTCAGCAACGTCGTAACCCTCGTCAATTAACGTGGTTTTGACGTCGACACCGCCGCGATCCAGCACGCTCAGCGCGGTTTCGTGCAGGGTGGTGTTGTAGCGGCCGTCGGAATGGGCGAATTTTTTACCGCCATTGAGCAACAAAACTTTTTTCATGAGAAAGCCTCGGCGCAGCCATTGAGCTGGATGGAGTAAGGAGAACTGAATGGCGGCAGATTAACGATCTGCCTCGCGCGGAATAAGCCAGGCTTGCGCAAAATACATTTGAGTAAAACGCACGAATCGAGTGCGGATTGTTGCCGTAGGCTTGGCCGCCATCCGAACTTGAGGAGTTTTATCGATGAGTGAACGCCAGGGTTTTATCCTGCACGCCAAGACCCGCCCGGAGAAATCCGCAGCCTTTGAAGCGCTGTTCCGCGCCTATGTCGAACCCAGTCGCGCCGAACCGGGCTGCATCGAATACCACATGCTGCGCGATCTGGAAGATCCATCGCTGTTCATCTTTTACGAAATCTGGGAATCCCGGGCACATCTGCATGTGCACTCGAACCTGCCGCACATGAAGCAGTTTTTCGAGCAGCGCATGGAGTATCTGGAGCGCGATTTCGACATTCGTGCGATCGACATGCTGAGTGAATCGTCGGCTAGCCGCTGATCAGCAAGTGGGCGCCGAGCGCGCCCAGACCGATGAAGAACACCCGTTTGAACAGCACCGCGCTGATCCGCTGACGCAGCCATTGGCCGAGCAACATGCCAAGCACTGCCGGAACCAGCGCCAGCAGCGAAGCGCCCAATTCACCGCCACCCAGCGCGCCACGCCAGAGCAAACCACCGGCCAGCGCCAGAGTCGAGACGGTGAACGACAGGCCGAGCGCCTGCACCAGTTCATCGCGACTCAAGCCCAACGCTTGCAGGTACGGCACTGCCGGAATCACGAAGACCCCGGTGGCCGAGGTGATGATGCCGGTGATCGCGCCGCAGACCGGGCCGAGCCAAGACTCATGGCACGGCTTTAGGTGCAGCGTCGGCAGCAACAACCCGCTCAACGCATACAGCAACAGCGCCGCGCCCAATCCGCGCACCACCCAATGTCCGCCCGACATGCCGATCCACAGCGTGCCGATAGCGGTACCGAGGAAGATCATCAGGAGCATCGGCCAGAGGCGTTTGATCAGTCCTTGCAAGTGACCGCCGAATGCCAATTGCCAGACGTTGGTGAGTGTTGCCGGGATGATCAGCAACGCGGCAGCCTGTGTTGGCGCCATAGCCAGACCGAGCAGACCCATGGCGACGGTGGGCAGGCCAAGGCCGATGACGCCTTTGATCAGGCCAGCGAGTATGAAGGTAGCGATGACCAACAGAGACATGGGCAGACCGAGGTTTTGGTAGAAGCTTGCGAGAGTGTTCATGGCGGGACTGTGCGCCCGTCGAGGTCGCTTGAAAATCTGCCATATACTGAGCCTGCCTCTTTCCATACAAGAGGCTTACAGATTATTGAGGCCACTGGCCTCATCGCTGGCAAGCCAGCTCCCACAGTATTTTGTGTTGTACGCAGAATCTGTGATCGACACTGAACCCTGTGGGAGCTGGCTTGCCAGCGATGAGGCCAGTCTAGACACTGCAAACTCAGGCTGACGAAATGCACTTCGACCTCACCGACCTGCGCCTTTATCTGCACATCCTCGACACCGGCAACATCACCGCCGGCGCCGCCCGAAGCCACCTCTCGCTCGCGGCGGCCAGTGCGCGAATTCGTGCGATGGAAGCGTCATTGGGTGCCGACTTTCTGGAGCGCGGCCGTCGCGGCGTCTCCCCGACTCCGGCCGGCAAAGCGTTGGCCCAACACGCCCGCGCCCTCCTGCAACAAGCCGAACGCATGCAGCAGGATCTGGCCGAATACGCTCAAGGCGTCAAAGGTCAGGTGCGGTTGCTGTGCAACACCACCGCAATCACCGAGTACCTGCCGGAAGTGCTCGCGGACTTCCTGCGCAGCCATCCCAATCTCGACATCGATCTACAAGAATTGCCCAGCGCCCGCATTACCCACGCCTTGCGTCAGGGGGCGGCGGATCTTGGGATTGTTTCCGACGCGGTCGACACCAGCGACTTACAAACCCAACCCTTTCGCGACGATCCACTGGTACTGATTCTGCCGCCGGACCACCCGTTGGCTGACCCCCCTGAAGTCAGTTTCAGCGATGCCTTGCGCTTCGACTTCGTAGGACTGAGCGCCGACAGCGCATTGGCGATCTATCTTGAAGAACAGGCGTTGAATAGCGGCTCGCGCATGCAGATCCGCATCCGGGCCGACGGTTTCGACGGCGTGATGCGCATGGTCGCCCACGGCGCCGGACTGGCGATCGTGCCGCTGGCCGCCGTCGAGCGCGCGACGCCACGCTCATTCAAAAGCGTTGCCCTCAACGAGCCGTGGGCGCGCCGCACGTTGATGCTGTGCGCCAAGGATTTCAGCGCTCTGCCGAATTATGCCAAGTCCTTGCTGAACGCCTTGACTCTCCCCTAAGGGGCAGACTTCATCCTTGGCCTTTTATCAGCAAGGACGATGACCATGGGCAAACGCATTCTGCTGATTCTCGGCCATCCTTCGGCGTCGAGTTTTTGTGCTGCACTCGCTGAGCGCTACGCTCAATCGGCACTCGATGCCGGACACGAAGTGCGCCAGTTGCGCCTCGGAGAAATAGATTTCGACCCGGTGCTCCGCGAGGGTTATCAACAGATCCAGGCGCTGGAAGATGACTTGAACGCGGCACAATCCGACATCCTCTGGGCCGAACATCTGACACTGGTTTACCCGATCTGGTGGGGCGGTATTCCGGCGCTGCTCAAAGGTTTTTTTGATCGGGTTTTCCTTCCCGGTTTTGCCTTCAAATACCGCAAAGGCAAAGCGTTCCCCGACAAACTTTTGCTCGGGCGCACCGCACACTTGCTGGTCACCATGGACACGCCGCCCTGGTATTACCGCTGGATCTATCGCATGCCCGGGCTGCATCAGGTGCGCAAGACCACCCTCGAATTCTGCGGGATCAAACCGTTGCGCACGCTGACGTTCGGTCCGGTGCTCGGCTCAAGCGATCAGCAACGACAAACCTGGTTGCAACAGGCGCGGGCTATCGCCAGTCGTTGAGTCTGCCGATAATGCCCAATGCGAAGCCAAGGTAAAAAGGACTGCTTATGTATATCGGCGAAGCCGCGCAACGCTCCCACACCACGGTCAAGACCATCCGTCATTACGAGGCTATCGGACTGCTGCCTGCGCCTCAGCGACAGGGCAAATATCGCGTCTACAACCAGCAATTCGTCGAACTGCTGACTTTCATAAAGTGCGCGAAAGAGATGGGTTTCAAACTCATGGAGTTGCAAAAAATCTTCGCCGGTCATCACGATCAGTCGGTGCCATGGTCGTTAGCGCAGCAGGCGATCGAAGACAAAAAACGCGAGATCAGCGACAAGATCGCCAAGCTTTCTGAGCAACACGCGCAGCTAGAAGCGTTTGAGGCGAACCTGCAACAAGCCCGCGCCGAATGTCCGCTGGAGAAACTGTAACGGCTTGCGCGTTTCTGAGCAGCTCGATGTCGAGCACAGACAACTGACCGGCGACCGGGCGCTATAGGGTGCGACTTCAGTTCACAGCCCACAGCCCGGAGTTCTCATGACCGCGACCGCCCCTATCACCGTTCTGCGCGACACCCATCCGCTGCCGGTACTCGACGCCTGCAAATGGGAAAAACTCGAGGGCGACCCGCACACCGTCAACCTCAACGCCTACACCAGCGAAGACGGCAGCAAGATCATGGGCACCTGGATCTGCACGCCGGGCAAGTGGCGCGTCGATTACGTGAAGTGGGAGTACTGCCATTTCCAGGAAGGCTACTGCGTGATCACCCCCGACGGCATGGAACCCATTCACCTGCGCGCAGGCGACATCTTCGTGGTTGAGCCGGGGATGAAAGGCACGTGGGAAGTGGTCGAGACGGTGCGCAAATATTTCGTGCTTGCCTGATGCAAAAAAGCCGGGGAACCACCCGACGTGGTTTCCCGGCAACACTTGCTGCATTCTGATTGGCGCTACATGCGTGATACTGGTGATACCTGTGGCGAGGGGATTTAGCGAAACGTCGCACCGCCCCGATCGGCTGCGCAGCAGTCGTAAAACCTGAGCACGCGTTTTAACTGACACAATGCAGTGGGCCGCTTCGCAGCCCAACGGGGATAAATCCCCTCGCCACAAAAAAAATCAACGCTGATTGATTGAACAGTTATTGCGGCTTGCGATAGCTGTTGATAATCGCGGAGAAATCTTTCCCCCCGTCCCCGCGCTGGCTCATCGCCTGATACAGCTGCTGCGCCACCGCTCCAAGCACCACTGGCTGATGTGCCTGACGCGCCGCTTCCGTCGCCAGGCCCAGATCCTTGAGCATCAACTCCGCACCGAAACCACCGGTGTACCCGCGCGAGGCCGGCGCGGTTTCGACGATGCCCGGCCATGGGTTGTACATTTCCGAACTCCAGCAACGCCCGGTCGAACTGTTGATGATCCCGGCCAGTACCGACGTATCGATCCCCAGCGCATCGCCCAGCGCCATCGCTTCACTGACGCCGACCATCGAAATCGCCAGCAGCAGATTGTTACAGATTTTCGCGATCTGCCCGGTGCCGACTTCGCCGCAATTGACGATGTTGCGGCCCATCTGCGCCAGCACCGGTTGCAGGGTTGCGAACAGTTCCGGGGTGGCGCCGACCATGAAGGTCAGTGTCCCGGCGGTTGCGCCGCCCGTGCCGCCGGAGACCGGTGCATCGGCCATGGCCACGCCTTGTTTGGCCGCAGCCGCTGCGACGTCACGAGCCGTCTGCGGATCGATGGTGCTGCAATCCACCGCCGGCACGCCTTTGCCGATGCCCGCGAGCACGCCATCTTCACCGAGCCAGACGCTGCGTACATGCACGGCGGCCGGGAGCATGGTAATCACCAGTTCGGCGTCCTCGGCAGCCTCGCGGGCCGAAGCGCGAATGCTGCCGCCAAGCTGTTCAAGTTCGGCCAACACGGTTTTGTTCAAGTCGACCAGGTTCAGCGAATGGCCAGCCTTGATCAGGTTGCGCGCCATCGGCGCGCCCATGTTGCCCAGACCGATAAATGCGATTTTCATGGCACGTTCCTCAGCGCAGGTTGATGGTGGTGTTCACGCCGTCGTTGACGCTGTCGTCATCGAACCAGCGCGCCGTGACCGTTTTGGTCTGCGTGTAGAACTGCACCACTTGCTTGCCGTACGGGCCGAGGTCGCCGAGTTTCGAACCGCGCGAACCGGTGAAGCTGAAGAACGGAACCGGCACTGGAATCGGGATGTTGATGCCGACCTGGCCGACGTCGATTTCGGTCTGGAATTTACGCGCCGCCGCACCGCTCTGGGTGAACAGGCCCGTGCCGTTGCCGAACGGGTTGGCGTTGACCAGCGCAATTGCCTGATCAAGCGTATCGACTTCCAGCACCACCAGCACCGGGCCGAAGATTTCCTGGGTGTAGATCTGCATGTCGGTGGTCACGCCCGAGAACAGGGTCGGGCCGACGAAGTTGCCTTGCTCGTAACCCGGCACGCTGACGTTGCGACCGTCCAGCTCAAGCTTGGCGCCTTCCTTGATGCCGCTTTCGATCAGATCAAGAATGCGTGCCTTGGCCTTTTTCGAAATCACCGGGCCGACATCAGTGCCCGGCTCGTTACCGGCGTTGACGGTGAGTTTCTGCGCCAGCGCTTTCAAATCCGGGAGCCATTGTTTCGCCGCGCCCACCAGCACCACCACCGAAGTGGCCATGCAACGCTGCCCAGCCGCACCGAAACCGGCGCCGACCAGCGCATTCAGCGCTTGCTCGCGATTGGCGTCCGCCAGCACCACGGCGTGGTTTTTCGCGCCCATCATCGATTGCACGCGTTTGCCGTGCTTGCCGGCCAAATCGTAAACGTGGGTGCCGACAGCGGTCGAACCGACGAAGGACACCGCTTTGATGTCCTTGTGGGTGCACAGGCCATCAACCACGTCTTTACCGCCGTGAACCACGTTGAGCACGCCCGCCGGAACGCCGGCCTCAACTGCCAGTTCGACCAGCAGCATGGTCGACAGTGGATCCTGCTCCGAAGGCTTCAATACGAAAGTGTTGCCGCAAGCGATGGCCATCGGGAACATCCACAACGGGATCATCGCCGGGAAGTTGAACGGCGTGATGCCGGCGCAAACGCCGATCGGCTGACGCAGGGTGTAAGTATCGACGCCACCCGCGACGTTCTCGGCGAACTCGCCCATTTGCAGGCTGCCGATGGAGCAGGCGTGCTCGACCACTTCCAGGCCACGGAAAATGTCGCCCTCGGCGTCGGCAATGGTTTTGCCCTGCTCGGCGCTCAGCACCACGGCAATGCGTTTGGAATGCTCGCGGATCAGCGCTTGCAGCTTGAGCATGATGCGCATCCGCGCGCCAATCGGGGTCAGTTTCCAAGTCTGGAAGGCACGCTGGGCGGCGCTGACCGCGGCATCGACTTCAGCGGCGGTAGCGAACGGGACTTTAGCCAGCACTTGCTGGGTCGCCGGGTTGACGATGTCGTGCCACTCGGTGGTCTGCGACTCGACCCACTCACCGTCGATCAACAGCTTGACCTTCTGCAGCGTGGTTTCGTTGGGCGTAAGCGATGCGTTCATGCTGGTCTCCGAAACTTGTTTTTATCGTAGGAGCCAAGGCGAAAGGTTCGCCTTGAGATGAGGCGTGTGTCACGAGTTGGTTGTCGGACTGTTTTTGGAGTATAGATGTGCAAACTTCTAATAAGAACGCACATATAAGCCCGTCCATCATGCAAAAAAACATCACCTCACTCGGTTCGCTGAACTGGGACGACCTCAAGTTTTTCCTCGAAGTCGCCCGCACCCGCAAGGCCAGCACCGCGGCCAAACGGTTGGCGGTCGACTACACCACCGTATCGCGGCGGATCAGTTCGCTGGAAACGGCGCTGGGCACGTTGCTGTTCGAGAAGTCGCGGACCAGCGGCTTTGTGCTGACCACCGAAGGCCAGCGTTTGCTGGGTTACGCCGAGTCGATTGAAAGCACATTGCACATGGCCTGCGAGCAGGTTTCAGGCTCAGGCGTGGCGCTGTCCGGGCATGTGCGCATGGGTTGCACGGAAGGCTTCGGCAGTTTTTTCATCACGCCGCAATTGAGCCATTTCGTCGACGCCTACCCGGCAATCTCGGTGGACATCCTGCCGCTGCCGCACTTCATCAGCCTGTCCAAGCGCGAGGCCGACATCGTCATCGCGCTGGAACGCCCGGAGCACGGGCCGTACGTCTGCTGCAAACTCTGCGACTACCGTTTGCAGCTCTATGCGACCCAGGATTACCTCGACCAACACCCACCGATCAGCCGCCCGGCAGATTTGAGCAAGCATCAATTCATCAGTTATGTGGATGACCTAGCGTTCAGCTCGGAGCTGCTTTACCTGGCGAATGTGCTGCCCGGTGCCAGCGCAAACTTGCGCAGCACCAGCGTGATCGCGCAATTCGTCGCGGCGCAGCAAGGGCGCTCACTGGCGATTCTGCCGTGCTTCCTCGCCGCGCAGGACCCGCGTTTGTTGCCGGTACTGCCGGAGGAAATCAACATCACCCGGCAGTTCTGGATGTACTGCCGGGAGGATCTGCGCAAGTTGAAGCGGATTACGTTGTTGTGGGATTACATTCGTGAGGTGACTGAGCGCAATCAGGGTCTGTTGATGGGGGTAACCCGTGAGATGCAGTTCGCCGATTAATCGGCGCTGACCACAATCGAAACCCGGCGGTTCTCCGTGCGGCCCGCGGCGGTGTCGTTGGATGCCACCGGTTCGCTGCTGCCTAGGCCTCGCAGTTGTATGTTTTCCTGCTTCATGCCGACCGTGCCCAACACGTTGGCGACGCTCTTGGCCCGGCGCAGGGACAGTTGCTGATTGTAGGTTTCCTTGCCCGACGCGTCGGTGTGGCCATCGACCCGCACTCGTTCGATGCCCACGCCCAACAGGGCTTTGCCGATGCGCTGGACGATCTCGGTGCTCTGTGTATTGAGGCTCTCGACATCGCTGCCGAACAGCACTTTGCCGGACAGGCCAAACTCCCAGCCTTCATCGGTCAGCGCAAAGCCTTGTTGCTTGAGCACGGCGACCTGCGCCGGGGTCAGGCCTTTTTGCGGGGCGGTCTGGCAACCGGTCAGCGCCAATATGGCCATCAACAGCAGCGTGGAAAACAGTCGAACAGGAAAAGTGAACACGGAAATTAGCTCCTGGTTTGAACGGGATTGACCGGGTGCTCCGACCCCGCCGTGGATTGAGCGCCGCGCGACAGGCGCTTGGCTTGATACATCGCCGCATCGGCGGCGTTGAGCAGCGCACCGGGGGTGGCGCCATGATCGGGGAAAACCGCGATGCCGATACTGAGCGAAGTCACGACACTGGTGTCACCCGGCAGGGCGATCGGCATGTCCATGCTCGCGAGTATCTTGTCAGCGATGCATTCGGCGTCTTCGACCTTGTGCAGCGGCGCGAGCAGCACGGCGAATTCGTCCCCGCCCAGTCGCGCGACCAAATCCCCTTCACGCAACTGCGCGCGCACTCGGTTGGCAACGGCGACCAACACCGCGTCACCCGCCGCATGGCCAAAGTTATCGTTGATGCCTTTGAACCGGTCGCTGTCGAGAAACAGTACAGCCACGCGTTCTTTGAGTTTGCCGGCATTGCGCAGGGCCCGAATCAAGCGCCCCTCGAAATAGGCGCGGTTCGGTAACCCGGTAAGGCTGTCGTGACTGGCCTGGTGGGCCAGTGTTTCGTTTTCGTTTTGCAGATGGGTTTGCCACGACTCCAGCTCGTCGAGCAAGGCGTTGAAGTCGTTACCGAGGTTGTCGAGTTCGGCGATCTGCGCTGGTGGCACGCGCCGATCCAGCGCTCGCTCGCTGCGGGCGGCGTGGGCCACGGTCGCAAGGCTGCGCAGCGGACCGATGATCTCGCGCAATTGTCGCCGCGCAAGATAGATCGCCACCCAAGCGCTGATAGCGGTACAGAGAATGATCCCCGCCAGACCGCTGAGCAGAAAACGCATCAGACTGCCGCCGTGACCGGTGAGCAGAATACGTCCGATCTCGCGATCCTGATGGATGATTGGCAAATTGATCGGTTTTTCCAGGAAGGCCCGGGCGAGCTGCATTTCCAGCTCAGAGATCAGACCGGTTTCTGGCCGCTGCCATCGCGCGATCAGTTTCCCTCGGGCATCCAGCACCTGAGCGTCCGCCACTTCTTCGGCCGATGCGATCATTGCCAGCGATTCCGTGGCGGCAGCCTTGTCGTTGAACACCACCGCGGCTTCCACGGTGTAGCTGATCGAGCGGGCGATCAAATGCAGGTTGTGATCGGCATAAACCCGTAGCGCCAGAACGCCCAGCAGCGTCAGCGAGACACTGGCCATCGCCACTGCCAACAATGCGACCGTCAAATGCCCACGGCCGAGAACCGAGCCTAACGTTGGGCGCGTATTGGATCTGGACAGCCTCATTGTGCCGCCGATTTGCGGCGTGACAACTGCAGCACGCTTGGATGAATGCGCACGCCACTGCGGGCGACAGAGTCGAGATTGACTTCGAAGGACACCTGCTCATCGCCTACGCGCAGACAGAACAGGCTGCCGACAGTGCATTGATCGTCGCTCTCGCTGATGCTCAGCACAGGGCGGCCAATCAATGAGGCGAACAGCCGGTTGCGTTCATCCGCGGTGAGTTTGCCGATATACACCGCATCGCATTCGGTGACGATGGCCGGGTTGTCGGCCAGCAGACGTTGCACGATGACTGGCCTGCCGGTGGCCTGAGTGGTGCCTTTGACCAGATCATCGGTGTATTCGGTGGGGCCGACGATGCACAGGCGCAATTGCGCAGGCTCTACCGGCCAGCGCGCGTAACTGAGAATACCCAGCACAACCTGGGTGACCGACTGCGATCGCTGTTCGGCCATGCCCGGCGGCGTTTGCGCTTGCGCAACGGCAGCGCCCGTCAGCAAACAGAGCAGACCGACAAGCACTGTGTGCTTGCAGCGAAACACGCGCTCTGTCGCCCAAACAGCCACCTTCATGCAGGGATTCTCTTGGATCGCAACGGAATGATGCCGCAACGATAGCACAGCGCTGAATCACCAGCGAGGCGCGGACTCCTGACTGGCTGGTCAGTAATCGCCGTCAATCAGCGGAACTATCATCCTCGAGGCTCGGGGCCCTCCTCCAGTTCCAGCATCAACCCGCTAAGGCGTTTTACCTTGCGTTGCACTGCCTCTTCAAAAACCCCGGCACGCGGTTCGATCAAGGTGAACCAGTGCTTGGCCCGGGTGATGCCGGTATAGATCAGCTCCTTGGTCAGCACGGGGTTCAAGGCGTCCGGAAGGATCAGCGCGGTGTGGGTGAACTCCGAACCCTGAGATTTGTGCACGGTCATCGCGTAGACGGTTTCGACATCATTTAACCGACTCGGCAGCACAAAGCGCACGCCGCCTTGGCCATCGTTACGTGGGAAAGCCACGCGCAGCACCGGTTTACCGGCGTCAGACCCTTCGCGCTCGGGCAGCTTGAGGGCGATGCCGATATCGCCGTTCATCAGGCCCAGACCGTAGTCATTGCGGGTCATCAGCACTGGCCGCCCTTCATACCATTGCTGGTCGTTGTCGATCAGGCGTGCCTTGAGCAATGCAGCAGTGATGCGCTGGTTCAAACCTTCAACACCCCACGGCCCCTTGCGCACCGCACACAGCAGCTGAAAGGTGTCGAATGCCTGCAAGACCTCACGGGCCCAGTTGATCCAATCCGGATGTTCGAGCGGCCTGCCGAGCGGTGGACGCTGATCACGCAGCACGCTCAGGTAATGCCGATAGCCTTGCGGACCATCACCATGACCCTCAAGCAGCAGTCGCTCGAGTTGGTGATCGTGCTCGCCCTTGAGCGGCAACGAATACACATCGTCATAGTGCCCCGTCGCCAACAACTGACGCGCCTCATCCGGCAACTGCTGATTGACCCGGCGCGCGAGCTGGCCGATACCGCTGCCCTCGCCGAAGCGCCGCGAGTGGCGCAACATCACCACTTGTTGCGCGAGCGGATGTGAGCCGTCGAGGTCCTCATGCAAGCCACTGTCCTGCAACGATTCACCACTGACCGACTCCAGCCATTGCCGAGTCTGCGGGCTATACCAACCGCTTTCGGCATCACGGCACAAATCCCCCAACACGGCGCCGGCCTCCACGGAGGCCAGTTGATCCTTGTCACCCAGCAGCACCAGACGTGCATGGGCCGGCAAGGCGTCGAGCAGGTTGGCCATCATTTCCAGGTCGATCATCGACGCTTCGTCGACCACCAGCACATCCAGCGGTAAACGGTTGCCGGCATGGTGACGAAAGTGCCGTGTGCCGGGACGACTGCCCAGCAAGCGATGCACAGTGGTCACGTCGCATGGGATTTTCGCACGCACTTCTTCGGCGACCTTCAGCGATTGCACTTGCTGGCTGATGGACTCGGTCAATCGCGCAGCCGCTTTGCCTGTCGGCGCAGCCAAGCGAATTCGCAGCGGATGACCAGCCTCCACCGCCGGTGCTTGCAGCAACGCGAGCAAGCGCACCACTGTGGTGGTTTTGCCGGTCCCCGGGCCGCCGGTGACGATACTGAATGCACCGCGAGTAGCGAGGGCACAGGCGAGTTTCTGCCAGTCAATCACCTCACCGGTTTTGGCCGATCCGAACAATTCATTTAGCCGCTGCGACAGGTCATCCGGCGTCGCCTCGTTTTGAGCGAGACGCTGGCGCAGCGCCGTGTCGATGCGTCGTTCGTAAGCCCAGTAGCGCCGCAGGTACAAGCGTTTACCGGACAGCACCAACGGCCGGTTTTGCGCCGTTTCACTCTCATCAGCCGCCAGCGCGACCAAGCCACTGCCCGCCAACGCCTTGCACCAATGCACGCCATCGAGCGCTTCAAGCAACTGTGAGGGCAGCAATAACACGCCCCCTTGCACGTCGCCTTCGGGTGGCAGCGACAAGGCAAAATCAGGGGCGTTAAGGGTTTCGAACAAATCCAGACAAACATGACCGTGGCCGAGTTGATGGCTGGTCAGTGCGGCAGCGAGCAGCACCAACGGATCGGTCTCGGGCTCAAGCTCGTGAAGGAATGCGACGAATGCCTTGTCCAGCGCACGCAGCCAGCCACGCTCGACCCAACGGGTGAGCAACAGCAGCAAGTCATCGGCGCTTGTCAGGGGCGAAAGTCTCGACAGGCTGTCGGCTGCGAGCGGTGTCGGCAACAGATCGGCAAACGTGCGGCTCATAGCAAAACTCCCTGTTCCCATGCGGGTTCAGCCTTGGGTTCGGGTTTGCCCTGAAACATCCGGTCGAGACGCTCGATCAACTCACGAGGCGGGCGGGCAAAGTACACACCACGGCTGTCTGAGCGAGTGCCGCGCAAGAACAGGTACAGCGCCCCGCCAACATGCCGGTCGTAATCGTAGTCGGGCAAACGTGCCTTGAGCTGACGATGCAACGCCAACAGGTACAACACGTATTGCAGGTCGTAGCGGTTGTCGAGAATCGACTGTTCCATGGCGTGTTCGGTGTAGGCTAGATCGTCCACGCCCAGCCAGTTGGACTTGTAGTCGGCCACGTAATAGCGGCCATCGTGTTCAAAGGTCAGGTCGATGAAGCCTTTGAACATGCCGTTGAGTTGCACCGGCTCTGCGCCAACCCGGGCCACACCGTTATGAGTGAATTGGCGTACCAGTTCGTCGAGTTTCAGCACGTCGACTTTATGGCTGGCGAACCAGAACTCCATCTCGACACGATACTGTGTCAGCTGTTCGAGAATCACCGGCGGCTGCCCGCCAGCGATTGGCAGTGGCGACTTGAGCAGGTGTTGCAACCAGTCACTGAGGGTGGTGATCCAGCCTTCCCAGCCACGCAGGTTGCAGCGCCGGCCAATCGCATCCTCCAGCGCCTCGCGGGAAACGGCGAAACCGTCATCACCCGCCCACTCCAGCAGACCGTGAAGAAACGTCCCAGGATTAGGGCCACGGGGGAAGCGATGGATATCGGCGCCGCCGGTTATGATTTCTCGCGGTGCATCCGGGTCGAGGCGTTCGTCATCGAAAAGCTTTTGTGCTTGCGGACTGTCCGGCGCGTCATCACTGCCGACACTCAGCACATCACTGATGCGCAGCGCGCTATAGGACGCGATCCACCAGTTTTCACTGGCCTTGCGCTTGGGCAGCAAGGTGGCACTGAGGACGGCTTCATTGCGCGGAGGCTGGTAATGCTCGTCGGTGGGTTGCGGCATTTCGCCGATGTCGATCGCCGGGCAGTCTTGTTGCAGGTCTTGCAGCCAACGGTTGAGTCCACTGGATTCCCCCAGAGAGGCACCGCCACCCAGCAGATAGCCCAACGCAGAAAGGTGCAGCACCGAGCTGTTGTTATTGCCCCGTTTGAGATCCGTCACGCCCAACCAGCAGGCATGTTGCGCACGAGTCAGGGCGACGTAGAGCAAACGCAGATCTTCGGCGAGACGCTCTTCGTCCGCTTGCGCAATCAACTCGACGGTCGGCTTGAGACTCACCTGAGCCTTGCCCGTAGCGTCGTGGTAATGCAGCGGCAATCGACTGCCGTCCACGGGTTTCGCCGAGCAGATGAACGGCAGGAACACCAGTGGATACTCAAGGCCTTTGGACTTGTGGATGGTCACGACTTTGACCAGTTGCTCATCACTTTCCAGGCGTAGGATCTGCTCTTCACCGGCCTGCCCCGACAACGCCAGTAGCTCGGCCAGATGGCGGATCAGCGCTTGCTCACCGTCCAGCTCTGCGGCGGCCTGTTGCATCAGTTCGGACAGGTGAAGAAGGTTGGTCAGCACCCGCTCGCCATCGCTGCGTGTCATCAAGGTCTGTGGCAAATGGAAGTCGTGCAGCAAGCGGCGCAACATCGGCAGCACGCCTTGCTTGCGCCAGAGTTCGCGATAGCCACGAAACTGCATGACGCGGGCTTCCCAAACCAGTTCGTCCTGATTCAGGCGCTCCAGTTCAACCAATGGCAAGTTCAGGGTGATACAGGCCAGCGCAGCCTTCAACGAACGCTCGACATCCGGCTCGGCGCAGGCTTTTAGCCAGGATAGTAAGTCGCGGGCCTCTTGGGCCGCGAACACCGAATCCTTGTCCGACAGATAAACGCTGCGCACACCACGTGCGGCAAGTTCGCCGCGTACCGCTTGAGCTTCTTTACCGTCGCGGACGAGGATCGCGATGTCCGAAGGTCGCAGCCCCCTGAAATCTTCACCATCCTGAACAAACCCCGCACTACCGGTTTGCCCGCCATTGAGCAGTGCCGTAATTTCGCTGGCGCAGGCAGCCGCCAACTGTTGCCGATAAACCGCCCCGGACAGCGGCTGATCTGTGGACATGTGCCAGACATTCAATGCGCTGATGTCTTGTCCGGCGATCTGCAGTTTCTCTTTACGGCCCTGCGATTCGACGGGTTGAAACGGTACCGGATTCTCGCCGCTTTTCTCCCGGAACAAAAAGGCGCCGCGTCCCAGCTCTCGGAACTCGGCGCGTTCGAATACATGGTTGACCGCTTTGACCATGCCATGGCTGGAGCGGAAGTTGGTACCCAGCGTATGCAGTCGGCCGGTGGTGGCCTGACGAGCACGCAAATAGGTGTAGATGTCCGCACCGCGAAAAGCGTAAATCGCCTGCTTGGGATCGCCGATCAGAAACAAACCGGTATCGGGGTTGTTGTCTTCGATGCGATAGATGCTTTCGAAAATCCGGTACTGCACCGGGTCAGTGTCCTGGAATTCGTCGATCAGCGCGACCGGGAATTGCTCGCGGATCAATGTTGCCAGACGTTCGCCGCCGTCGGATTGCAGCGCGGCATCCAGGCGCAGCAGCATGTCGTCAAAACCCATTTCGGCACGACGACGCTTCTCTTCCTCAAAGCGCGCGCCGACCCATTTGGCGGCGTGTAGCAGGACAACGGCATCAGGGGTTGGCAGAGCGTCAAGACTCGATTTGAGCCCGGACATCGCATCGAGCCCCGGATGACTTGGGGCCAGCCCCTTCCACGCTTCGGCCATGCCGTCGGGGGTCAGGCGGGTGAAGCCGGTGCCGATGTCGAGCTGTTCCAAAGACTCGTCTTCAGCCCACGCCTTGATCTTCTCGAACCAGGGTTCAAAGTAACGCGCCTGCATCTTGCGACCATCGACAGTCTTGCTGGCAACGCCTTGATGACAGATAGCGAGCAACTCATCCGCCCATTGACGCCAAGGCATCTTCAACTCGATCAATGCCGCGCGGCGCTCCTGCAAGCACTCCTCGATAAGCTCAGCGGGGGCCTTGCCTTCATCGCTGTCGCGCTCACTGGCGAACAGTCCGCGCACTCGGGGCAACAACGCTGCTGGTCCACCCCAGTTGTTACGAACCCAATTCAGCGCATCACCCTGCATCGGGTAACAGAACAGCCGCCAGTAATCGCGCAGCACTTCACCCAGCAAATCGCTGTGATCGGTTTCCAGGGATTGAGTAAACAGGCTGCCGCTGTCGAACGCATGCTCGCGCAGCATGCGCTGACACCAACTGTGGATAGTCGAGACGGCGGCTTCATCCATCCATTGCGCGGCAATATCGAGGCGATTGGCACAGCCGGGCCATTGCTGAGGATCGAATTGATCACGCAGGTCGGCGATCAGTCCGTCAGGGGCCGGGGTCTCATCACGAAAAAACCTCGCCGCCTCGGCCAGTCGCGTACGAATTCGCTCGCGCAACTCCTTGGTCGCGGCGTCGGTGAACGTCACCACGAGGATTTGCGGTGGCAATAATTCGCGGGAAAACCCGCTCATTTCGCCGCCGTGACCGAGGATGAGCCGCAGATAGAGTGCAGAAATGGTGAAGGTTTTGCCGGTACCGGCACTGGCTTCGATCAACTGGCTGCCACGCAGAGGGAAGGCCAGTGCAAGCGGTGTCTTCGTACTCATGAGCGTGGCCCTTCGCTGGACAATGACCGCCAAGGGGCTTCAAACAGAGGTCGATACAAGGTGTCGCACCAACCGGAGAACGTCTCGTGCGCGAGTAATGCATCGAAGTCGGCAAATTGTCGGGACAATGCCGGACTTTCACGCCGTTCGCCTTCGCTGGTCTGCCCGTCACCTTCATAGGCTTTACGTGCAGCAGCGTCGGCCTTGACTGGATCGGTCTGAGACAGCCAGGCGAATGCGGTCTTTACCGCAACCGGCAATGGCTGCCGCATGCCAGCCTGCCAGGCGAGGAGTAGATGGCCAAGGAAGCGAAGCGCGCGATTTTGCTCCATTGGTTCCAACAGCAAGGTGTCGTCACTGGCGACCAATGCCGTGGTCAGTGAAAGTCCGCTGGCGCAGGCGACAAGATGATTGACCCACGGTTTGGTCAGCCGATGCCACTTACGGCTTTTGATCGTGCCGATGCTGTTGGGAATGGTCGTGACTGATAACAGGCCACCATCAACGCGCTGGTGCAGGCCCGCGAGCCAGCCCTCAAGTCGTAAACCCTGCAAATCGAGATTGATCGGGATCGCACTGGTGACCGGTGTCGGCCATAACGTCAGTAGCTGTTGATAACGTTGCAACAGATCGGGGAGCGGTTCGATCAGTTCCCTCTGCAGGCATTCGCCAAAACCGGCCATGGGCAACAATCCGCTGTTTTGCAGACGTCGGGCCTGAGCCTCGAGTGCCTGATCGATATTGTCCGGTTGCCTGAGAGCGGCTTCGAGCAGGCTGCCGCTGAGCGTATAGCGCTGCAATGCGTCCAGCACAAAAGGTTCTTCATCGGCCAGCGGAGCTTCGGCGGCTTCGAAATACACCTTTAGTCGCTGGGTGAAAAAATGCCGTGCCGGGTTACGCAGGAAATCCTGTAGCAGGGCCAAGCTCAGAGGTTCTTCCTGAACGAAAGGCGTGAGTAATTCCGCGTGGATCTGGGGCGCATGTTGTTGATGCAACACCTGCCATTCACTGGCATAGCTGAACAGTTGATCGCCTTCGTGAAAATAGCGCGCACTGAACGGCTGCAGCGGGTGCTCTTCGGTCATGGCGCCTAACAGCTCCTGGCTGTCGTCGATCAATCGCCAGCCGCTGGCAAGGTGATCACGCAACTGGCCGATCAGCACCGACGCCGGTCGCTCACTGTTGTCGCGAATGCTGCGGCCAACCCAACTGATATAGAGCTGATCACGTGCGGACAGGAGCGCCTCGAGCAACAGATAGCGGTCATCTTCACGGCGCGAACGGTCTCCTGGACGGTAGTCGCTGCCCATCAGATCGAAGTCCAGCGGTGGTTGCGCGCGGGGGTAATCGCCGTCGTTCATACCCAACAAACAGACCAGCTTAAAGGGAATGGCGCGCATCGGCATCAAGGTACAAAAGTTCACCGCACCGGCCAGGAAGCGCTGAGACAAGCGCCCCTGATCCAGGCCGGCGAGCCAGGCTTCACGGACCACCGTCAGTGGCAGCTCATCTACCAGACCTACCGTCTCACAGGTCTCCAGCCAGGTTTCACGAAGCTCTTCCAGTTGGGTCAGCAAGTAGTCGTCATGCTCATTACTGGCTTTGAAGAACAGCTCCATCAGCGCTTGCAGTCGCTGCCCCCACTCTTTGGGTTGAGCCGGTTGTGTGAGCTGCTGATGGGCGAGTTCCAGAGCATCGAGCAACGCTACCAACGGCCCGATCAATGCGGCATCCAGGCCGCCGATTTCATCATAGGGCTCGATCCCGGCGCAGGCATTGGCGCTACCGACGGCGTAGCCCAAGAGCATTCGGCGCAGGCCGAAATGCCAGCTGTTCTGCTCAAGTTCGTCCGGCAGTCCGAGCCCGGCACGTTGCTCTGCGTTCATCCCCCAACGGACACCCGCGCCTTCGATCCAGCGGTGTAGTGTCGGCAGGTCACGCTCCTCTACGCCGAACCGTGCACGCAAAGCGGGAACGTCGAGCAGGTCGAGGATTTCGCTGACGGGGAAACGACTGTCCGGCAGCTTGAGCAGGTGCTCGACCGCGATTAGCAGTGGGTCGCGGCCACGTTGGCCCTGATCCGCCAATGTGAAAGGAATGAAGCGCGGGTCATGGCGGTCGAGTTGACCAAACACCGCTCGAATATGCGGCGCATAGCTGTCGACATCAGGGACCATGACGATCACATCGCGAGGGCGCAGATTCGGATTGGCACTGAAGCGTGCCAGTAGCTGGTCATGCAAGATTTCCACTTCGCGCTGAGCGCTGTGGGCAATGTGAAAACGGATCGAATCGTCTTTGTTCAGATCAACAGCAGGCCAGTGCTCGCGGGTCTCACTGAGTGGACGCAGTTCGAGGATATCGTCCTGAAGTTGATTGAGTAAATTGTGTGGCTGAGCGTCGCTGAAGAGATCGATGCGGCCGTCGCGAAATACGGCGCGATAGCTGTTGGGATCGTCGTAACTGTCGAGCAAGTTGATGTAGTCGCGACCTTGCTTACCCCATGCTGCCAATAATGGATGGGCATGTTGGTGCAGTGTTTCAGGATCCAGTACGGCGGGCATTCCGCTCTTACGGGACTGCCGCTTATATTGGTGACGCAGCAAATCCTTGTCAGCGACGATATCGGCCCAGTGGTGACGGCAGGGGTTATGCACACACAGCAGAACCTGACTGAAACGCGCAAGCCCAGCCAGCGCTTCAAGGACTTGGGCCGGCAACGAAGAAATCCCGAAAACGATCACTCGCGAAGGCAGTCCTGCTGGAGCCTCCGCAAGGTTGTTGATGCGCTCGATGAATCGCTGGTGAACGCCGGCACGGCTCTGCGCCATGCCTTGTTCACCTACGTCATTCAGTAGTGCCCGCCACAATTCGGCTTGCCAGCAACTGGTGTCGGGTAGTGATTTTACCTCGCCTCTGACATTTCGCAGTTGATGCCGCCCTTCAGCCCAATCCTCAAGCCAGTCAGCCCGATACACCTGATATTGATCGAAAAGATCCGCGAGACGCTCAGACAATTGATAGCGTTTGCGCAAGTCAGTGTCGTGAGTGAGGAAGCGTTGCAACGGCTCGAAATGCTCGCGATCGATGACCTGGGGTAGCAAACGCATGAGGCGCCAGGTGAGTGGCGCTTTATCGAGCAGGGATTTGGCCGGAATTTCTTCTCGTCCCAAAACCATGCGATAGAGCTGCCACATGAAGCTACCCGGCAGTTGCACATCAATCGCCGCGGCGATTCCGCAGCCACCGAGGTCGTCTTCTGCTGGATCTTCAGCCAAGGCCAGCTTTAGCCATTGGGCGATGCCGTTACTCTGCACCAACGCAATTTCGTTCTCCAAGGGAGCCAGCGGATAGCGCCGCATGATGCTGACCACCAAGCTGCGCAGTTCGTCCAGGCTATTGCTCTGAACCACCATGAATGCAGCGTTGAGGGACTGGGCGTCCGGCATAAAGACTTCCTTGGAAAAGTACGAAAACCAGGTCAGAACCTTAGCATTGTCGGCAGGCTATGACAGCCGGACGGCGTCCTTGAATGCTGTAAGAACTTTCCTGCGGGCAAAACAAAACCCCAACTGCTTTCGCAATTGGGGTTTCGGAATTTAATCTTGACGATGACCTACTCTCACATGGGGAAACCCCACACTACCAT